>JBGTGG010000339.1:0-22950 GCA_041746855.1 Cyclobacteriaceae bacterium
ACCAGACGGGCTTCGTTGCGCTCAATCAATTTATCCCTTTCCTTTTTTTCGGTAACATCCTGGTAAAAAATGGTAAGTCCATCTTTTGATGGGTAGCACTTTACTGCAAACCACTTTTCCATGGGTGGATAAAAGCTTTCAAAGCTTACAGTTCTCTTGTAGTGGCAGGCGTCATTGTATTTATCCCAAAAAATGGTGCCCATCAGTTGTGGGTGTACATCCCAGATTACTTTTCCCAGTATACGCTCACGTCCGGACGGATGTTCTTTTAATGCAGCATCGTTTAAAAAAGTGTAACGCCATTCATTATCTACTGATATAACACTGTCGCTGATCCGTTGTAACACAGCTTCCTTTTCTTTGTAGGCACGAATGATCTCTTCTTCTCTCTTTTTTTGGAGTGTTACATCCCGAAAGAAAACGGATAATCCATCGGTTGATGGGTAGAGGTGATTCTCAAACCACTTCTCCAGGTTGGGTAAATAGGACTCAATAAAAACATAGCGCTGTTCTGAGATTGCTTTTTGGTAGGCTTCATAGATCGGCTGGCTTTTCAGTTGAGGAAACGCTTCCCAAATATTTTTTCCAATTAATTCACTTAATGTTAACCCGAGCACTTTTTCTGCGGCAGCATTTATATATCGATAGCGCCATTCATGGTCATAGGAAATAAATCCATCACTCACACGTTCCAGTGTGGTTCTATATTGTATCTGCGAATCCAGTACAAGGGTTGTTTTAATATCTACCAACCGTTTCAGTTTCTCCGGCTGGCGTACGAGATACCACGCAAAAACCCCTCCAGTGAAAGACAACAGCAGGCCTACAATTGAGAAGGTGATATTAAAAAAAAGGCGATCCTGACTATTTGCCATCACTATTATTTTCCAATTGCCTGCTGGTACATCTATGCTGGCATGCACTCCTTCATCTGTATCAAAAGATTGTGATAAAAAATATTCTTCCTCTTTTGTTGTAGGGTTGGTTTTTGATAATTGATAGTTGAACTCACGTTGCTTGATGGTGTCAATACCAATGACTTTTAACAGCGTACTTAGCCTGATGATCACGACTGCGAAACCCTGAAATTCATTCTCTTTGAAAATCGGGAACCTTCCTACCACACCTTTACCGCCCTGCTTTAACTCTAAAGGCCCGGCAAAGAAAAGTTCTCGCGTCTCTATAGCACGGTTAGCTTCTTGGCGTCTTGTGCTGTCACCAAGAATATCAAATCCCATCGCTTCCTCATTTCCCGCAAGTGGATAGGTGTGTGTAATAACCCCTTTTTGGGTGAGCTGCAATGCATCAATAAATGGGGATGATTGCAAAATATTTTGAGCTACACTATCAAATTGCTCAGGCACACCATATTCCACAACAATAAATGCCAGGGTTTTTACTGCGGAAAGACTATAGCTAATGGAGGTTGCAAGACGATCTTTTACAGCCTGAAGTTCACGCAACAAATGTTGTTCTTCAGCCTCCTTACGGATCAGATAGCGTTGGTACGACATATACTGCGTGAGCAGCAACAAGCAACTAAAAACAGCAATCCCGACAACACTTGATCTCCTCATGAGAGAATAGATTTAAAATACTAACGCAATTCAATAATGTGAAAGTCAAAAAAGCACAATTATGCAGCTACACTAAAAAATCCTGTAAAGATGTAGAGTAGTCTTATTATAGAAGGCAATGACTTATTGTAAGATAATAAATTATCATGAATTGTCAGTAAATAATAGTCAGGAACGTTATGCCTACTGGTTGCCAACTATTTTGTGCTGATAACCCAGAAAACAATGATTCAAGAATTAAATGGATGGAAAGGTCGAAATCTTGATAATACACTGTGGAGACTTTTGGAAAAGACGAACAACCAACAGCACGAAGAACCAATTATTGTTATTAATTATTTATCCACCCGCTTTTGATAATATTTGATCAATTCCGCACGCAACAACACAGGGGTAACCCGTTCAGGTAACACTGCTGTTTCATCGTTTGCTATAACCTGAAAAATATTCGCCTGCCCCGTGCACTTAATCTGTAACACCGCTGAAGATCCTTTCCTTTTTATCCAATCCCCATCTTTCAGGACAGTGAGTGCTGTGATGTCTTCGAACATATCCATTTCTCCCTCCAACTTCAAAGATTGTTCCAATCAGCAAAAGACCAATCCTGAAACAGCAGAAATTCCCTGGTAGTAACCTACGGTTTAATGAATGGGTTTTTACATTGTAAAAAAACCATGAAGGGGAGTAGGGCTGCTTCTGTTCATTGCAACTTGGCAATCCTGTGTGAAGTTTTAGGGTTAAGTTTTATCTTCGCTGGTATGCCTGTTTGACGCAGGTAAATTTGGCAATGGGGGCGAAGGAAAGTTCCAAAAACCAGCCTCTAAGTAGAAATGTCTGGTAGTGAAAAAAAAATTAACATATGAAAATGCTTAGACATTTATTTTCATTCATCCTGCCCTTAACCGTGCTGGTGATTGTTCCTATTTTCATAGAAGATGATTTTCATCTTTCAGGACTGTGGTCAGCGATCACTGGGATTATCATCATGTGTGCAGGAATGTTGATTATTATTAAGACTATTCACATGTTCATAAGGATAGGAAGAGGAACACTCGCGCCCTGGGACCCAACTCGAAATCTAATCACGGGAAGCCTATACGGCTATGTTCGCAATCCAATGATCCTTGGTGTATTAACGGTACTGATTGGTGAATCCATACTTTTTACTTCATTAAGTATTGCTGTTTGGTCAATCTTATTTTTCATCATCAATACCGTATACTTCATCTTTTCGGAAGAACCAGGATTGGAAAAGAAATTTGGAAAGGAATATTATGAATACAAAAAGAATGTCCCTCTCTGGGTACCGAGGATAAAGCCGTGGCGTCCTGAGGATACACCCAGCAACAAATTTTGACATGAAGGATTTTTTATTCCAGCATTGTGCGAAACTTGATTAAAAAGATCACAATACTTAAATTAAGATTTTAAACTGTTAGGATCCAATGATAAAGGAATAAACATAGACGGGAATAACTTCAATACGCTGAACGGATTTTATGACGAAGTTGAGAACACGCTAACCAAGGGACTTGACTGGAAAATTGGTAGAAACCTTGACGCATTCAATGACGTTCTGAGAGGTGGATTCGGAGTGCATAAATATGGGGAAGAAATAAGAATCAAATGGATCAATTCCGGCAAAAGCAGAATGGATTTAGGACAGGAGGAGACGATTAATTATCTCCACAATAAAATACAAACATGTCACCCGACAAACGTTCCAGACGTCAAGAGGGATCTTTTGGAAATAGAGCAGGGACGAGGAGAATCGTTGTTTGACATTATAAGCACCATTGCACAGGGTCACGATCATATTGATTTAAAATTTGAGTAAGAAGCTATTCGCAGTCAACGGAAAAAACTATGGTCCGCCCGAAAACTTCTCGCATTAATTTTTGAATACCCACATCGTCTATTTTAACCACTTGTAGATCACATTTCTCCAACGCCACCATAAGTAAGCCCTTTCTAAACTAAAAATTGGCTAGCGAAAAAACCATACAAATTCAAAACATTGGTTCATAGATTTTATAGTATGTTTTGGTATCTTAGCCATTCTCAGATTTCATTAGAATAAAAAATGATCAATGCTTCAGTTTCAGATGAACTCACACAATACCTGATCCGAATTGGTAAAGGAGATGTTGAGGCCTCCAGACTAGCCTTTCCGCATATCTATTCCGAATTGCAGCGACTTGCGCGAAGCGTGAGGTTTAAGTTTTACGGAAATGATACCTTTAATACCACTGCGATAATTCACGAAGCCTATCTTAAATTATCAAACCAGGATGGTCAATGGCAAAACAGTTCACATTTTTATTGTGTTGCAGCAAAGGCTATGCGACAAGTATTGCTGAATGCTGCCAGAGCAAAAAAAACATCTAAACGGGGAGGGTTAGTAGAACATGCACCGCTGGAGGAGTACCATAATTTCATTGTCTTGTCGGAGGCTACATCAGAAAAACTAATTGATTTTGAAGACCTGCTTCACAAACTTGAACAGCAAGATGAAGTATATGGCCGAATTGTGGAATGTCGTTTTTTCGCAGGCATGAGTATTGACGATACTGCTATTGCCCTTAAAATATCACCCGCCACTGTAAAACGTAAATGGCAGCTAGCCAGAAACTGGCTTTACATCCATCTTTCCTGAAGCAGTTATATGGATTATTCACTTGAACTGCTCGAAAAGGTTTACACTGATTGCCTTGATAAACCAGAGGGGGAGAGATTAGCTTTTCTTGAACAGACCTGTTCTGATAACCCCCATTTGAAGCAGACAATTATTAAACTATTGGATGCAGATGAGCCGGCCGATAGTTTTTTCAAACACTTTCAAAAGACGATAGCGGGTGCAATAGCGTCAGAGAAGTTTCCTCCATGGGGGCCGGGAACCCGGGTGGGTAAATACACCATCAGTAAATTGATTGGCAAAGGGGGCATGTCCAATGTTTACCTGGCTGAACGATCGGACGGGGAATTTGAACAAAAGGTGGCCATTAAATGCTTGCCACCGGAAGTAGTAATAGGAAAACATTCAGCCTTCGATAAAGCAGAACAACAACTACTCGCTAAACTGCAACATCCTTCTATTGCGAACTTGTATGATGCCGGAAAAACAGATGACGGCATTGCGTATTTTATAATGGAATACATCGATGGTGATCGGGTTGATCAGTATACGGAAGAAAGAAAGCTCTCACAGCGTAATAGGCTTTCCTTGTTTCTTCATGTTGCAGAAGCTGTGGCCTATGCACACCGTCATTTAATTCTGCATCTCGACCTGAAAGCTTCCAATGTGATGGTCACAAAATCAGGGCAAGTCAAGTTGCTGGATTTTGGCATTTCAACCGCATTGAATGATAGTAACGTACAGGATGGAGTATTTCATGGAACTCCACAGATTGCCGCACCGGAACAATTTACGAATGAGCCGGTAACAATGGCAACAGATGTGTATCAGCTTGGAAGTTTATTGCACCAACTTCTCACTGGAAAATTGCCGGGTGATGATAATGAAAAATTAAAAGGAATTACACGAAGGGATATTTCCTTTAATATGTCATCCGAAAAAAAATCACTGGGGTCAGTCTCCTTTGAACTTCGTGCCATTATTGATCAATGTTTGGCGCTCAAACCCTCAGACCGGTATGCCAGCGTATATGAACTTACAAAAGACATCAAAAATTTCCTGACCCATTATCCGGTTAATGCTGTTAAGGATGGAAGAACGTATATTATAAACCGGTTTGTAAGACGAAATCGCGCTGCCATATTATCTGCTGCAATAGTGGCGGTATCGTTGTTGACAGGTACTGTGTTGAGCCTGTGGCAAGCTGGAATTGCACGCGAACAACGTGACCGGGCAATAAAAAATGAGCAAGTAACAGCTGCTACTAAAAATTTTCTTCTTGACATGTTTATGGCAGCACACCCTAGCAAGTCGAAGGGTGATACGCTAACCGTTTTTGAATTTCTTGACATGGGGTATGAGCAGTCGGCAACGTATGATGCATCACCGGAAATCAAGCTGGAAATGTTAACGACCTTTGGTAAGCTTTATCGATCATTGGGTGATTACAAGAAATCAGGTACTGTGTTGGATAGTGCCTTAGCGTATGCCCGGAGGGCTGATATTCCTGTTGCTACTTCTTACATTCAGGCAGTTGAGCAATTGGCTTTATATCAGCGTGACTTGGGTAATTACGATTCTGCAAGAACGTTATTCTCAAATGTGATGCAACTTTATGATGAAATCAAATACCCACATCTTGATAGCAATTATACCGCATCGTTAAAATACCTGGCGTATCTATTGAAGATGCAGAATCAATTTGATAGTTCTCTTTTAATCGTCAAACAAGCAATTGCTTTAGAAGAAGCTCTATGGCCTGAAAGGAATAATCTCAAACTGGCGGAAAGCTATTACATACTGGGAACTATTTATAAAGACCAGGGCATGTATGATGAAGCGGTAACATACTTAAGCAAATCGTTGTCATTATGTGAAACTTTAATGGGTACAAACTATCCGGGAACATTAGCGAATCTTAACACCATTTCATTTGTGTATCAGCAAGCCAGTAAACATGATAGTGCCTTAACGTACTCGCAACGCACCCCCCGCATAGCAGTTAAAGTATTTGGGACAAACCATTCAGAAACGGCTACAACCTTTGCTAATTTGGGTAAATTATACCTTAGCCTTAAACAATATGACAGTGCATATGTCCATTTGTCAAGAGCCTATAGAATTCGGAGTAAAATTTATTTAAGTAACCCTAATATTAGTACTATTATAGGATTGAATAATCTTATTGAGGTTTTCAATTCAACCGGTCAAGAAGATTCTGCTCGTTATTATCTCAATAAGGCACTTGAGATGAGTCGCTCCGAACGAATACAGGATAGGCAACGAGTCATTACCTACAAACTGGCTGGAGACTTACTAAAACTTAGCGGAAAATACGACTCAGCTTTATACTACTATCAGCAGTCACTCACAACAAGTAGCAACATGATGAAGGATGATGACCCACGCATTACTTATCTTCAGGAACAAATTCAGCAACTTGATTCGTTGAAGTCGGTTAAAGGATTACCATAAAAAAGCAGGCTGCCTTTAAGCAGCCTGCAAACAGAAGAAAACTACTGCCACGCCAGGATGCCAGTTCTTAAGCGCATCTATTCGTGGCAATGTATTTCTTCTGGACCTAAAGCATACTCACTTTAATTCTGCTGGATATCTCCCGATGCATTGTTACTGAAAGTATTACCACTTTGCGTGAGGTTAATAACCCCTGCAGCAGTTTGTATACCATATGTTTGACTATGTGATATGGTACTGTTGGTAATGGTTAGTTGCGAACCCAGGGATGAACCGAACATATAGATATTTGCACCTCTTCCAGCAGGATTTCCACCGAACGAAACGACACCGTGATTAATCTTATTCAAGGTAGAAGGTGAAGCATTTTCGATTCCGTGCCAGGCCCCCGCTGATTCGGTAAGTGCACTAAACGTTATCTTATTATCAGTAGTGCCATCCGCGATTAATGCCCCATCTGAAGTAATCCAAAGTCGAAGACCGGTATTGAACAGATTGGTTGTGCCAGCTTCAAAGGTAATTGTACTTCTAAGCTCAGCACTACTAAGCCAATGGTAGGGAATATTTAGGGCCGGGATAGTACCTCCATCTTCAAACCGCACATTTGTATTACCTGCGGCCACAACTTCTATTGCTTGTGTTCCATTGTTGGTAAATGTAGAATTCTTATCAAGGCTTGTTACCGCTGCAGCGCCTAGCCGAATGGGCGCTGCGTCATTATTGCTAATTGTATTGTTTCCAAAATCGGGTATGAAACCTGTATTTCCATCAACAAAAATACCATACCCAGCTGTTTGTGTAATGGATGTGTTTTGAATAATCACACGTGCCGATACATTGCTCTGTATACGCAAGGCTGTTTTTTGACCACCCACCTGGGTACTTCCAGCGTGTTGAATTTGAACATGGGTAAGTATGTTGTTAACATTAGTTGAAGTAAAGTTGAGGCACCTCCAACTACCTTTTACCTTATCCATACCTCTAAAAATAATATTCTTTGTTGCACTGCCTTCTGCTTTCAGAAAAGATGAATTTCCATTCATCCATAACATTACATCTGCTCCAAACTCAATAACAACACCTGCTCCCAGGGTAATACCGGCAGAAGCCGAGATCGTGTTGGGGGCATAGTAATCTGGGATAGATTCATCTTCAAACAAATCCGGATAGGTAGTATTTGAAGTAATGGAGTTCGGCAATACCCCGCCAATGTAGAGTTTCAAAATTGCGGAAACAGAGGCACCTTTTGAATCTTCAACCTCAATCTCAATCCTATATAGCCCTGCAATGTTGGTTGTAAAGGTAGCATTTGTTGCACTGGTATTATTGAGAACAGGAGCCGAGCTGGCAGGGGATTCAATAATGGTCCAGGTAATTTCAAGAGGATCGCCATCCGGGTCGGAGGCGACAATCGTAATATTGCTTGCCGTACCCGTTCTGCCAATGATATCATCGCCAACCTGAAGGGTAGGTGCTTGGTTTTCCGGTTCAGGATCATCATCCTTACAGGCGTTGAACGTGATGAGCGCAAAGAGTAATCCTACGCTAAGGAGAAGTTTCATGTGTGTTTTCATAGATTTTTGGTTTTCTTCTACTCTTTACACACTGTTTTTCGGTAAACTGGCTCACGGAGCCGATTTTTTTTTGAACTATCGGTATCAGAGCTAAATGAATCCGCCTGATGTGGATGGATTTCGATAATCTCATCATGTAAAGCGTGAATGTCGGTCCGAGGAATAATCTGACATGGAAAATCTTCAACCTTGGCAATCGATAAAAGCACCTGAATCGTACGGCCCTATTGGTAGGTTACTTTTTAATAAAAAAATCTAAAACCTTAGCTCAGACAATGAATGCCCTCTTGATACTTTCGTCAATTTGGTTCAGATAATTTTGATACACGCTGTGTGTTTTTCAGCTAATTATATAAATTTCAGTTCGACTAAAAGCAAAAGCAAAACCCTATTTACCAGTTGACATTTGAACTATCAGACATTTCCACCCCATCAAGACCTGGAAGCGCTTTTGAAGTGCTACTGGACGTTGGAGGTTCCTGCCGAAGAGGAAGCGCCAAAGCAACGCATCATTCCTGATGGCTGCATTGAAATGGCGTTTATTCTGGGAGACGATATAAAACGATTTACATCGGATACAGAATTTGTAGTACAACCGCGCGCCATGGTATTGGGTCAAATCACACGCCCTTTTTTTATTCAACCTTCAGGGTATGTCAACACCTTTGCAATTCGCTTTTATCCGTATGGTTTTGCAAATTTCATAGCAACACCTATAAAAGAATTGTCAAATACGGAAACACCCATTCAACTTCTTTTTGGAAAGAACCGCGCAAAGGAATTGGAACAAAACATCATACACGCAAAAAATACGCAGGATCGAATAGTGATAGTCGAGAATTTTCTGTTGGATTTGTTGAAACGTAAAACAACCGTAAATAAAATTGTGAAGACAACGGTAGATATACTGCTCTCCGCCAATGGGAACAAAACTATAAAAACCATAGTGGAGAACAATTTATCAAAGAGGAGACAACTTGAGCGGGAGTTCTCAAAGCAGATTGGTATTAGTCCGAAGCAATTAGGAAAAGTAATTCGGTATCAAGCGGCTTTAAAGAGGATATTAAACAATGAATCAGAAAAGCTTACCGATATAGCGTATGATGGCAGCTATTACGATCAGGCACATTTTATCAAAGACTTTAAGGAATTTACCGGAACCACCCCAACAGCATTTTTAGATGATGAAAACATGAAACTCTCATCGGTCATCAACAAAAAAGATTGAGGATGTCGCTTTTTTACAATCACAATTTTCTCGCGTAGTATACATTAGCACTTTAAAAAACAGCGAAATGAAAAAATCAAGGATGCACATTGCGGTTGTAATGGCTTTTGCTTTTACAACCTGCACCAATACCAATGAAAACAAAACCAGTTCACAACCCTCAGTGGAAAATACCGAAATTCAAAAACCAAAAATCATGAAGAACCTAATTTCAATTATAGAAATCCCAACAGCTGATTTTTCCAGAGCCGTCACTTTTTACCAGTCAGTTTTAGACGTCAGTATTGAAGAGATTGATATGGACGGAACGCAAATGGGCGTTTTTCCAAATGATGGAGAAACTGTAAATGTAGTGTTGGTGAAAGGCCATGATTACAAACCAACACTAGACGGAGCCGTCCTTTACCTGAATGCCGGAAACGACCTACAGCCCACATTGGAAAAAGTAGAACAAAATGGGGGACACGTGATCGTACCAAAAACTGAAATAAGTCCGGAAATGGGGTTCTTCGCGCTATTTATTGATACGGAGGGAAATAAACTAGGACTTCATTCCAGTAATTGAAAAGTTCAATTCCCCTATGGTGCGATTAACACTCTCTTTTAAAACACAGCGGTTCAACTCAACTGAAAAATCACTGGACTTTATTTCTTTCTTGTTCAGCACCCGGAAAATTGTTCGGTCTACCAATATGGGTTTGAAAATCTCGGCCAAATCCAATGCCAGCGAAAACCTTCTCGTACCCGGCTCGTGCAAATAACTTATTGTAGGATTAAGTTGTGTATGATACAGCTGACTAAGGCATAAACTATAACACATCATATTCCCAAAGGAGACCAACGTATTGACCTCGTTCAACGGTGGCTGGCGCGTTCGCAGTCCCATTTCAAAATCATTTAGAATAATATCAAAACCTTGATAATAGTAATGCCAATTTCGTTTATCTCCTTTTCCCAGCCTTCAATCATTACAACATCATTGTCCGATAGGGTAGGTAATGCCTCTCGTTGTTTTAGCTTCGGGTATTCAATAATTCCGGTTACCTCCATAACCCCTTTTTGCCTGAGCTTGTAAAGGTAATATTGTACTTGTGCTACATGTGCCTGCTCAATACTGGCCGATTTCTTCACCTCGTGAACAACTTTGTTTTTTGCATCATAGAAATCAATCTTCACTCCATCGATTTCTACCTCCGTGAATTTCTGCGCACGATCTGTATACGTGGATTCGCCAATTAGTTTTCCTTCGGCTACAACCTCAGAAGTTTGCTCCATGTTAATGCCATTGGCAAACAGCCAGAGTTTCCGATGACAAACATGAAAGTAGGCGATGTGGGTAGCGGTTAACTGCATTTTCATATTTAACTAATACAAAAAACCGAATAGCCATAAGGGTATTTTGTTGCCATACCCTGTTTCAATATCATCTGCGGCAATCAGGAAGTTCGTTGTATCCTTCACTTGTTTCGCGGATTTATCTTTCCCACCGACTTCTATGTGGGTATCATTTGTAAAGAAGTCTCCGGCTTTGGGAAGTGTGACCGCCAACTTTGCATTGACCATCTGATTGAATAAAAAGGTTTCCCGGATCGTGCCTGTCTCTGGAATAGGCTTCATGGCAAACACCAGATTGGTATTCTCGAGGTAAAGTTTTTCCGGCTTTTGTAATTGGGACACACCTCTTCCTTCTGCAGTCAATAAATTAAGTAAGCGTGCATTTTCGAGATGACTGAGCCACGCATAGATGGAATCGCGGCTTACATCCAATTTTCTTGCAAGGGCCGATATATTCGGTTTGAAAGGAACGGATTCCGCCACCACACCCAATAATTTTTTTACTTTAAAAGCGGTGCCGGCATTATAGTCTTCAATGTACCCCAAATCTGTTTCAATAATCGTGTTGATGATTTGGCTAAGGCGCAGCGGGACATCTTCCGGAGTCCCTTCCAAAAAGATGGGCAAATAACCATACCGTAAATACTTTTTGAACAAGGGCAACGGCCGGATTTTAGTGGCCACATCTTGGGCGATTGCAGGTGCATGGGTAACCAGTTCTTCCCAGGGATGGCTTTTGAATTCACCATGCCCCGTAAACGCCAGAAACTCCCGGAAGGAAAGGCCCGGTAGTTCATAGGTAATTACCCGCCTGCTCAGATCCGCTTCTCCACGAAAAATATCCAGTGCGGAGGACGAAGAAAATACGATCCGAAGTTCCGGGTAGCCATCGTAAATGTTTTTCAATTCACGCGACCAATGCGGGTATTTGTGTACCTCATCAATAAAAAGATAGCGGCCTCCGTTTTTGTAAAATGCATCTGCGGTCTCCACCAGGTTGTGTGTATAAAACCAGTAATGGTCGGCTGTGATATAGAGTACTTCCTCCCTGGGTCTATCCAGGCGATAGCGGATGTATTGAAGCATCAACGTGGTCTTTCCCGAACCCCTCGGGCCCTTTATGGCCAGCATACGCTGTTCCCAATTAATGGTGTCCAAAAGGTACCTAAAAAACGTATGCTTAACGTTTCTCAGCAGATTGTCGTGGAATTCATACAAAATATCCATAAATTGTCGTTTTTAAAAGACAAATATAGTTGTTTATTGTCGATTATGAACTGCATAATTAAGTATTCACCAATCAACTTTTAACTTCCCGAGTCGAATCTTTTAAACCAACCAGACTCGTGACCCTCAGTGGAAAATACCGAAATTCAAAAACCAAAAAGTATGAAGAACCTAATTTCAATTATAGAAATCCCAACAGCTGATTTTTCCAGAGCCATCATTTCTATCAGTCAGTTTTAGGCGTGAGTATTGAAGAAATTGATAAGGACGGAACACAAATGGGTGTATTCCCAAGTGATGGCGAAACTGTAAACGTAGTGCTGGTGAAGGGCAATGATTATAAACCAACACTAGACGGTGCCGTTCTTTACCTGAATGCCGGAAACGACTTGCAGCCGACCTTGGAAAAGGTAGGACAAAATGGTGGACAAGTAATCGTAACGAAAACTGAAATAAGTCCGGGAATGGGTTTCTTCGCGTTATTTATTGATACGGAAGGAAATAAACTGGGACTTCATTCAAGTAATTGAAAAGTTCAAATCCATTATAAAGCAGGTACTATTACCTAAAAATGTTTATCCATTTTGGCGGGGATTCAGAACCTCAATGTGACTTAAAAAGAAATTCAGCAAACCGCAAAGATCAAATGAAAAAACTCTCTATTTTTAACGATACCTTAACAGGTTGGCTTTTGTATTGTCCACACTACATCATTTACAATGGAGGAGTTATCAAACAATGCGGAAAAACACCTCGAACTTTACAAGTTTTTTTTCACCAATAGTTGCGACCTTACCTGTATTGCCAACACGCAGGGATACTTTGAAATCCTGAACCCGAATTGGGTAAAAGCATTGGGTTATTCAGAAAAGGAATTGCTTGAAAATCCATTCATAAGTTTTATTCATCCGGAGGATGTTCATGCTACTCAACTTGAAGTTGAGAAACTGAAGACACAAGCCGCAACCATAAGCTTTGTAAACCGGTACCGAAAAAAGAACGGTGCTTATATATACCTTGACTGGACTACCGCCCCAGACCCGGTTACGGGAAAGCTTTATGCAATCGCAAGGGATATTACTGACCGCATCGTGGCGGAAGCGAATCTGAAGAAAACCAAAAACGATTTAGAGATTCTGACGGACCATCTTCAACAACAAAACAACCAGCTTTTAAACTTTGCTTTTATTACCTCCCATAATTTGCGCTCCCCTGTTAGCAATCTTAATTCTTTACTTAATTTTTACAAGGAGAGTACAAGCAAAGACTACAAAGAAATGCTACTCGGTAAGTTTGAAACAGTTGTAATTCACCTAACGAACACCTTGAATGAATTGATTGATGCGCTTAAATCCCAGGTTGACTTGAGTAAGGAGCGTGAGTTGATAACCTTTGAAGATGTCTTTGCCAGAGTTAAAGAAACCTTTGCTGGTCATATTATTGAATCAAATGCGCGGGTTACGGCAGATTTTAGCAAAGTGAAAAACATGAAGTATCCAAAATCATATTTGGAGAGTATCATGCTCAACTTGATTTCAAATGCACTTAAATACAGGGCCTTGGATCGTGCTCCGGAAATCCATCTCCAAACAGATATTGTTGATAATGAAGTATTATTGACCGTGCGCGATAACGGTATCGGTATTGATTTAGTAAAATATGGGGACGATATTTTTGGATTGAACCAGACATTCCATCTTCATCCTGAATCAAAGGGGGTGGGACTTTACATTATCAAAACCCAGGTTGAAGCATTGGGTGGGAAAATATCTGTTGAAAGTGAAGTAGATAAAGGCACAACGTTTAAGATACAATTTGCAAAAGGAAGTGAAGTAATGCCCTAACCCTTCTAGAACCTGCTTACATCCATAGAAATTAATTCTATGGATTTTGTATTTTAAGGGATTCTATGCTGTGTACGAAATCTTCAGATAACTTTGTCTATCCAAAAGGAAGGATAAATTAACCCGAAGATCCACCTGTCCATAAAAAATCATTTACTATAGATGAAAACCTGGCTCATCAACATATCTTCCTTTGGAACTCAGTTCACTGAAGATGACAGTCTAAAACGTAGGATTGTATTTTCCAACATCATTTTTTTAACGCTACCCGTTGTCTATATATTTTTAATGCTAATCGATTATAAGACCTTTTTTAAGGGAAGCATTATCCTGGTGTTCGACCAGTTTATTGTTCCAATTATTATTCTGGTTTGCGCTATTTGTTTGATGCTAAATCGGTATGGATTTACCTCCTTAAGTAAAATTATATTCCTGATTTTGTGGCCCCTTTTTCTCCACATTATTCCCATCATTACGCAACAAACCCCTGCTGATTATTACATCGCCTTCCCACTGGGAATTATATTCCATGCAATTCTTATCCAGATTTCTTTTTCGCAAAAGAAGGAGCCCGTTAAGTTTTGGCTCTCAATAACCATCAACTTTTTTATGATGGTTTTTTCATTGGCCTTTCTAACCACATTTGATCAGGCTCCGGCTGAATTAAATGCAGTGAGGCTTCACTCGTATTATACACTGGATGGAATTCAATACTGGTTGCTTTTTAACCTGTTGGTTTTCTATTTGATAATCGTGATCGAAAATTCAATTGAAACAACCAGTGATGCCAAGAATTTAATTGAAGAACAGAAAGAGAAGTTGGCCCAGAAAAATGCCGAACTGGAGCAAGCTGTTATTTCCCTGAAAGACCTGAATAATTACGTTGAAGAACTTAACAAAGGGCTGGAAGAAAAGATACACTTGCGGACCAATGAACTTGAAGTTAAAAACCAAAAACTCGTGGAATATGCTAGTTACAATGCCCATCAGTTGCGCGGGCCTTTTTGCAGAATAAAAGGTTTGGTGTACCTCCAACAAGAATTGCGCGGTCAGGAGCACGACCTGGATTTTCATCAAATGCTAAAGACCAGCATCGATGAATTGGATGGCGTGATCAGCCATATTCAAAAGACCGTATCCCCAGAGAGCCAGGAAGGACTTGATTAGCATGGTTGGCGACCAAAAAAGGGAGGATTATGCCATAAATTCCCATATCCTCCTAAATTTGCGGTTACTAAAGTCAATTATATGTTGTTGGATTTTGAAAAACCGATTGCCGAGCTTGAAGCGAAACTTGAGGATATGAAACAGCTCTCTGACGGAAGTCACGATAAGAAGGTTGTTGAAGCTGTAAAAGCACTGGAGAAGAAGATTCGGCAATTAAAAGTAGAGACATTCGAAAATCTTACCGGATGGCAGCGAGTTCAGCTTTCCCGGCACCCTGATCGCCCATATACCCTTGATTACATTTATGCGATAACCGATGATTTTATAGAATTGCATGGTGACCGAAGCGTTTCGGATGATAAGGCAATGATCGGTGGTTTTGGTTCGATTGGTGGCAAAACCTTTATGCTGATTGGTCAACAAAAAGGAAGGAATACCAAACAACGTCAACAACGCAACTTTGGGATGGCAAATCCTGAAGGCTATCGAAAAGCGTTGCGGCTCATGCGGTTGGCCGAGAAATTCAATAAACCCATTGTAACATTTATTGATACCCCTGGTGCTTTTCCAGGATTGGAGGCAGAAGAACGGGGACAAGGTGAAGCCATTGCCAGAAACATCCGGGATATGTTTATGCTTAAAGTACCCGTGATTTGTATCATCATCGGAGAAGGTGCATCCGGAGGTGCGTTAGGTATTGCGATTGGCGATCGGGTATTGATGTTGGAAAATACCTGGTATAGTGTAATCTCACCGGAATCGTGTTCCTCAATTTTGTGGCGGACATGGGATTATAAAGAGCAAGCCGCAGAAGCGTTGAAGCTTACCGCCAAAGACATGTTGGAAAATAAGTTGATTGATGGAATCATAAAAGAACCGCTGGGTGGTGCGCATACAGATGTCAGTTGGATGGCCGAGGAAATTAAAAAAACGATTTTAGACACCACAAAAAAATTATTATCCATATCAGAAACAAACAGGATACAACAGCGTATTGACAAGTTCTGTGCAATGGGGGTTGTCAAAGAATAGTGCTGTTACATGATGGCTGAGCAATTATGAAACTCCATGTAATTGATACCGGATATTTCAAACTGGATGGTGGTGCCATGTTCGGTGTTGTACCTAAAAGTTTATGGACGCGAACAAACCCAGCCGATGAAAATAATTTAATCGATCTTGCGATGCGTTGCCTGCTTATTGAAGATAGCAACAAACTCATTCTTATTGACAATGGATTGGGAAACAAACAAGATGAAAAATTCTTCAGCCACTATTATCTCCATGGCGATTATGATTTAAAATCTTCATTAAAAAAAGCAGGCTTCTCAACAGATGATATTACGGATATGTTTCTATCCCATCTGCATTTTGATCATTGCGGGGGAAGCATTGAACGGGTCAACGACAAATTAATTCCAACTTTTAAAAATGCAAAATATTGGTCCAATCAGGACCATTGGCAATGGGCAACCGAGCCAAACCCACGAGAGAAAGCCAGTTTTTTAAAAGAGAATATTTTTCCAATTAAAGAAAGTGGCCAGTTGTCTTTTTTTGATTTGAATACATCATCACCCTTTTCATCGTTTGATATCCATCATGTGTCAGGGCATACGGATAAAATGATGATCCCGAAAATTAAGTACAAAGGAAAGGTGATTTGTTTTATGGCCGATTTACTTCCGACAGTCGGGCATATTCCATTGCCATATGTAATGGGATACGATACCCGGCCACTGATCACCATGGAAGAAAAAAAACAATTTTTAAATGAAGCAGCGGACAACAACTACATTTTATTTCTGGAGCATGACCCGCTTCATGAGTGTTGTACCGTAAAGCAAACAGAAAAAGGTGTTCGTTTAGACACGACTTTTAAGCTTCAGGATATTTTATGATATTTTTTATAAATCAGTAAACAGTGCAATGAAAGTAGGGCTAGTGTTTTCTGGTGGTGGCGTAAGAGGCTTCGCCCATTTGGGTGTGATCAAGGCGTTGAAGGAGTTGCAGATTCCTGTGCACGAACTCGCAGGAACAAGTGCCGGTGCGATTGCCGGTGCTTTTCATGGTTATGGTTATTCTCCCGAAGAGACGTTTGAAATTATTTCAAAGACCGGATTTTTGAAATCAGTAAGGCCCGCCTGGGCGTGGACCGGCTTGTTAAGCCTTGATGGGTTTAAAGCAGTACTATTGAAATATCTTCCGGAGAATGATTTTAGTGCTTTGAAAATTCCGTTGGTAATTGCGGCTACTGAAATCCGCAAAGGAAAGATTGTCTATTTTGATTCCGGTGAATTGGTATCGGCAATCATCGCCTCTTCTACAATCCCGACTTTATTTAACCCGGTGTTAAAAGATGGACAACTCTTTGTCGATGGCGGGTTGATGGATAACTTTCCGGTAGCACCGTTGGTAGGGAAGTGTGATATTATAATTGGAAGTCATTGTAATCCTATCGCTGAAGATTTCGATGCAAGAAATGTAAAGGAAGTAACAGAAAGAAGTTTGAACCTGGCCATCAATGCGGCATCGCAACACAGTAAATCATTTTGTAACCTCGTAATTGAACCTCCCGGCCTCGGAAAATTCACCACCTTTGACCTGGGTAGAGGAAAGGACATTTTTGAATTAGGCTATACCTATACCATTTCAATTGCAAAACAGATTGAAACAATGTTCAACGAATTTGAAAAAGTCAAATCATGAACTTTACAGAAGCGATACGGCAAGGAATACCAGATGAATTACCTACGGTAAAACCACTGGATCCATCCGTTAGTCATGCACCCAAACGGAAAGACATTTTATCTTCGGAAGAAAAGAAACTCGCTGTCCGCAATGCACTCCGTTATTTTGATGCAAAGTTCCATTCAATTCTTGCACCTGAATTTTATAATGAGCTGATAACATTCGGTCGTATTTATATGTATCGTTTCCGCCCCGAATATGCGATGCATGCAAGACCGTTGGAAGCGTATCCGCATCAATCCAAACAAGCTGCTTCAATTATGCTGATGATCCAAAATAATTTGGATCCGGCAGTTGCACAGCATCCGCATGAATTGATAACGTATGGAGGCAATGGTGCAGTGTTTCAAAACTGGGCACAGTACCTTTTAACGATGAAGTACCTCTCAACAATGACCGATGAACAAACACTCCACATGTATTCAGGGCACCCGATGGGTTTATTCCCTTCTTCTAAGAATGCACCACGTGTTGTGGTTACAAATGGTATGATGATCCCCAACTATTCAAGTAAGGAAGATTGGGAAAAATACAATGCGTTGGGCGTTACGCAATACGGACAAATGACAGCGGGATCTTACATGTATATCGGACCGCAAGGCATCGTGCATGGAACAACCATTACCGTGTTGAATGCCGGTAGAAAAATTGCAAAGAAAGGAGAGGGGCTTGCTGGAAAATTATTTGTTACCTCTGGCCTTGGCGGGATGAGTGGTGCGCAACCAAAGGCTGCGAATATTGCAGGTTGCATTTCTGTTACCGCAGAAGTAAATGAAAAAGCAACAAGAAAAAGACATGAACAAGGATGGGTTGATGAAGTAATTGATTCATTGCCCGATCTGGTTAAACGCGTTAATAAAGCAAAAGAAAATAAAGAAGTTGTTTCCATCGCTTATCAGGGAAATATTATAGATGTGTGGGAATACTTTTACAAAAAAAATGTATTTGTTGACTTGGGCTCTGATCAAACTTCGCTTCATAACCCCTGGGCGGGCGGTTATTATCCCGCAGGAATCAGTTTTGAAAAAGGAGAGAAACTGATGTCGGATGATCCTGAAAAATTTAAACAAGAGGTAAAAAAATCTCTCGTTCGCCATGCAACTGCCATCAATCAGCATACGCAACGGGGTACCTATTTCTTTGATTATGGAAATGCATTTCTTTTGGAAGCCTCCCGGGCAGGAGCGGAGGTGATGGCCGAAAACAAAATCGATTTTAAATACCCAAGTTATGTACAGGATATTATGGGGCCGATGTGTTTTGACTACGGCTTTGGTCCATTCCGGTGGGTGTGTACTTCCGGAAAAGAAGAAGATTTGGATTTAACGGATCAGATTGCTGCCCTTGCTATTGAAAATCTGTTGAATGATTCTCCTGAAGAAATCAAAAGTCAATTACGGGATAACCTCAAATGGATAAAGGAGGCGAAAGCCAATAGGCTAGTAGTTGGGTCACAAGCGAGAATATTATATGCCGATGCCATTGGTAGAATTGAAATTGCAAAAGCATTCAACAAAGCAATACGTGAGAGTAAAATCGGTGCGGTAGTGTTAGGCCGTGATCATCATGATGTCTCCGGAACGGATAGTCCGTATCGGGAAACCTCCAACATTTATGATGGATCGAAGTTTACCACAGACATGGCAATCCATAATGTTATTGGGGATTCATTTCGTGGAGCTACCTGGGTTTCAATACACAATGGAGGTGGAGTAGGATGGGGCGAAGTCATCAACGGTGGATTTGGAATGTTATTGGATGGAAGTGCGGAAGCTGATCAACGGCTGGAAAGTATGCTTTTCTACGATGTAAACAATGGCATTGCCAGAAGGGCATGGGCAGGTAACACACATGCAGTAAGCGCAATCAGCAGGGCGCAATCAAAAAATCCTGATTTGGAGATCACCGCGGCCAATCAAGTAAATGAACACATCCTTAACAGTCTTTTATAAGCGTTGAAGTTTCAACTTCTATCAAATTGGTTGAAATAAAAAAGGCTCCTACGTGGAGCCTTTTGTTTTAAACTTGAGTGCTTGATTTACTTCGCACCAAAGATTGTCCAACCAACAAAAAGTTGGAACACTGTATTCTTAACTTCCGTATCATCAGGTAAATCACTTACGTTTGTGAATCCCCATACATAACGTGCGCCTCCGTTGAATCCTAACGGGAGGTGTGCTGTTGCTCCAACGGCCAATCCGAAATCACTGCTTTTAAAGTCATCAGTTATTGTGGCGTTATCATTCTTCGCTTTTAAAAGCCGGCTGAATTGTGGCCCGGCTTCAAAACTTAAAAATGAAATGGGCTTGTAACGTAATAAAACAGGTATGCTCATGTAATTAAATTCGCTTGTAGTATTTGGAAGTTCAGCCCCTTGTGAAGAAAACAAAACTTCGGGTTGTAATCCCCACTTGTCACTAAAATTCAACACCAGATAGGCGCCACCGGCAAAGCCTGTGCGGGTATCTGTAGAAATATTGGTGATTGACTGATTGGCGAAGTTCATTCCTCCTTTAATTCCAAGGCCAATACCTTGTGAATAACTAAAAAGCGGAAACAGTAAAAATGCCCAAATAAGTGTTGATTTCAAGTTTTTCATAAAGAAGGTGTTTGTGATTGAACGTTAAAATTAAGCGAATAAAAGAAATAATCATGCCGTATTTACTTTCCATTTAAGACTTTTGCTAAATTCGCTGCCGAATCAAACAAAAAAACAATTATGAGAAAATTATCCTTTGTTTTGTTAGCAACAATCCTTTCGGTTGGGGCTACTGCTCAAACACTTATCCCTAAAGTAGGGGGAACTTTTTCTACGTTTGCTGCTAGTGACGATATCACTGGTGGAGAAGATTTTGAATTTAAAGCCGGTTTA
Organism: Cyclobacteriaceae bacterium; assembly: GCA_041746855.1. Taxonomy (GTDB): domain Bacteria; phylum Bacteroidota; class Bacteroidia; order Cytophagales; family Cyclobacteriaceae; genus JBGTGG01. The sequence goes on from JBGTGG010000339.1 coordinate 20,683, forward strand.
ACCCTTGGAGCAGGATTTGAAATTGGAATCAATGATGCATTCGCTATCCAACCAGAGTTGTTATTTCAACAAAAAGGTGGAATGCAAAAAGATGATGATGTTAAAGTTACTTTTAATCTTAACTACATTGAGCTTCCCGTAATGTTTAAGTATAAATTTTCGAATTTTTATGTTAATGCTGGTCCTTATGCAGCATTTGGCTTAGGTGGAAAAGCAAAGGTTAAACCAACCGGAAGTGGAGCTGAAATAAGCGTTGATATAAAATTTGATGATGAACCTACTGATGAAGATGCGTACTACCTTGATAACGCACTTGACTTTGGAGTTCAAATTGGTGGTGGCGTTGTGGTAATGGAAAAATTTGTTATTGATCTTCGGTATGGTCATGGTTTAGGAAATTTATATGATAAAGAAGATGACTTCGATAATAAATTTCAAAATAGATCAATTCAACTTTCAGTTGGATACCGGATACCTTTAAATTAAGAAGTGCTCATTTTTAAGAATCAAAGGCCCTGCAATTGCAGGGCTTTTTTTATTCAATTACGAGGAGGAAATAATTCTTCTTACCCTTTTGTGCCAACAAATACTTACCCTGGAGCAAATCAAAATCTGGACTAGCATTTTCATTTTCAACCTTGATTTTATTGACACTTACACCACCTCCCTGTATCATTCTTCTCGCTTCACCCTTAGAAGAGAAAACGATCTTATTGGATACATCCGATAATAAATCAATTACGGAAGGACATTCCTTATAAACCGATTTTTTTATTGTGGTTTGAGGCACACCTTCAAAAACAGAAAGCAAAGTTTCTTCATCGAGGCTTTGTAAATCCTCAGTAGTAGAACTTCCAAATAGAATGTTGCTTGCTTTAATCGCCAATTGAAGTGCTTCCTTGGAATGGACCCGGGTCGTTACTTCTTCTGCTAGACAAGACTGTAATTTGCGTTGGTGTGGTGCGGTTTGATGATCCGCTATCAATGCATTGATTTCTTCTTCCGATTTTAAAGTAAAAATCTTGATGAAGTTCGCGGCATCTTCATCTGAAGTATTCAACCAATATTGATAAAATTTGTAGGGAGAAGTTTTCTTAGGATCCAACCAGATATTTCCGGCTTCTGTTTTCCCAAACTTCGTTCCATCCGCTTTTTTAATAAGGGGAGTGGTAAGCGCAAAGGCTTCACCTGAAATTTTTCTGCGAATCAGTTCGGTACCGGTAACAATGTTTCCCCATTGATCCGAGCCTCCCATTTGTATTCTGCACCCTTTGTTCTCATAAAGCCAAAGAAAGTCATAACCCTGCACGAGTTGATAGCTAAATTCTGTAAAAGACATACCCGTTTCCAACCTATTTTTTACAGAATCTTTCGCCATCATATAATTGATGGAAATATGTTTTCCTACATCACGAATGAAATCAAGGAAACTAAATTCCTTAAACCAATCGTAGTTGTTCACCATTTCGGCTGGATTGGTTTTGGAATCGAAGTCGAGAAACTTTTCAAGTTGGGCTTTTACGCACGCCTGGTTGTGTTTCAAAATATCCTCAGAAAGTAGATTTCTTTCAGCAGATTTACCCGAGGGATCACCTACCATTCCGGTGGCTCCGCCAATCAATGCAACGGGTTTATGGCCACAACGCTGAAAATGAACGAGTGTCATGATCTGTACAAGATTTCCGATGTGAAGGGAATCGGCAGTGGGATCAAATCCAATATATCCTGATGTTGATTCTTTTAAAAGTTGCTCTTCGGTTCCCGGCATACTATCGTGGATCATACCACGCCAGGTCAATTCTTTTACAAAATTCATGTGTACACTCATAATTTGAGGGCAAATATAGAATCCCCGAACCAAATCCCGAACCCAATAAAGGATTTGGGATGAAATCCGCTCCTGTATTTTATAGTTCTTGCAATTTTGCGTACTTGTGCCAAACTGAAAATTTACCATTGTGAAATGGCCAAGCAACTACTTCCCATTAACTTGGAGGATAATTATGGCTATTCCATGTGACCACTGAAAACAATTATTAGCACATGAAAGAACCATCACCATTAAATCAAGTAGCAGAATTCCACAGAACCTTTAAACATCCCATACTACCCAGCCCCACCATACCTGGTGAGGATCGCTGTAACTTACGTGTAGCCCTTCTTACTGAGGAATTACAGGAACTTCGGGATGCAATAAATGATAAGGATATTGTAGAGGTGGCGGATGCTTTGTGCGATATTCAGTATGTACTCTCCGGTGCGATTCTT
>JBGTGG010000340.1:0-19042 GCA_041746855.1 Cyclobacteriaceae bacterium
CATGAACATCATGCACAGAAGAAACCATTTCCCGCAACAACTATCGGGTGGTCAGCAGCAGCGTGTTGCAATTGCCCGCGCGATCGTTGCAAAACCAAGGGTAATTCTTGCCGATGAGCCTACCGGTAATTTGGACTCTGTAAATGGTGAAGAGGTAATGAAATTATTATCCCAATTAAATGAAGAAGGTACTACCATCATCATGGTAACGCACTCTCCGTATGATGCGAACTACGCACATCGCATTGTGAACTTATTTGATGGTAAAGTAGTGACTGAAAATATCAAAGAACAATTTCACGTTTAGGGTAACGAAAGCACCAGGCGGTCATGGCAATATGAGTCTGGTGTTTTTTTATACTAGTATATTGCATTACAAGGTACTAGTGCAATGCAACCTTTTTTCATAAAAAGAGTCTTAGACGTAAAACACCAACCCACATGTTAAAAAATTACCTTCTCATCACCGTTCGTGCGCTTTTAAAGAACAAAGTTTACATCTTCATTAATGTGCTCGGCCTGGCGGTAGCCATCGCCAGTTGCATTGTTGCGTACTTTAATTATGATCACAACGCTTCGTTTGATAACCACCATGTTAATCGTGAATCAATCTATCGCGTAAATTCTGTTCGGGAATTTCAAAACCAACTGACTACCTATGGGTATGTACCTTTGCCGTTGGGGGATATGATCCGACAAAATGTTGGTGACGTAGATGCGGTAACACGCTATTATCCGGGTGGAAGCAATATGCGGATCAAAGACGAAGTGTTTTCTACCGGACTCACCTACGTGGATGAAAACTTCTTTGATCTCTTCACATTTGAATTTGTTGAAGGAAGTGGCGCAGGTCTGAAATCGAAAACAAATATTTTGATCAGCGAAACACTTGCTAAAAAATATTTCGGTAATGAGAAGGCCGAAGGTAAAATGATTACACAAATTTTGCCGGAAGGAGGGAAGAAAGAACTCGAAATCGGTGGTGTGTTTAAAGACCAGCCCTCAAATTCAAGTTTTGGATCCAGTGCGTTCACGCGTTTTGACAATTGGTTCGACATGGATTCAACCCTGCTGGAAGGAGCAAATTGGAAGAGCAGAATTACACTTTTTATTCAAGTGAGTGATCCTTCCCGCGTTGCCAGTATTGAGTCGCAGATAAAGCCGTATGTTGAAAACAACAATCAGGTACGCGAGGATTTTATCATGCGAAGCTTTGTACTGGATCCGTTGGAGGGCATGGGCGTGCGTGATTCCTATGAAGAAAAACCCGGTACCTGGACATCGCAGGGATCCCCCATAGCCGCAGTTGTGGGTATGGGGATGATGGGAATCATCATATTGTTGATCGCTTGCTTTAATCTCACCAACACAACGATCGCTATTTCGTCACGTAGGTTAAAAGAAATTGGGTTACGAAAAGTAATGGGAGGATTGCGGAAGCAATTGGTTTTTCAGTTTTTGAGTGAGACCTTATTGATCAGCTTAGTTGCTTTGTTGTTGGGGGTTGTAATTGCGGAGTGGTTCCTTATTCCGGAGTTTAATAAAATGTGGGGAGGTGATGGCAATGGCGGATTTGGAATTGATGCCGATTATTTTGGTCGCCCGAATTTTTTGATCTTCATGGTCTCAATCCTGCTGATAACTTCGCTTATTGCGGGTGGATATCCTGCGCTTTACATCAGCAAATTTGAACCTGCCGTAATTTTAAAAGGCAAAGCAAAACTTGGGGGTACCAATGTGTTCACATGGGTTTTGTTGACTTTGCAATTGGCATTTTCATTAGTTGGCATAGTGGCGAGTATCGGTTTTTCTGAAAATGCAAAATACCAACGCGATTTTGATTTAGGATTTAACCAAGATGGAGTCGTGTATTGTTATGTAGAGAATCAATCAGGATACGATACCTATCGGAATGCATTGGCTTCGATTCCCAATGTTAATTTAATTGCGGGCACCCAACATCATATTTATTCAAGCTACTATAACGATCCCATCAAATACCTGGATCAGGAAATTGAAACCGATATCATGAATGTTGGGGAAGATTATTTAGAGGCTGTTGGGTTTACGCTTACCGAGGGTAGAAATTTCATGAAGGATTCGGAAACTGATAAAAAGGAGTCGGTAATCATCACTGATATCGTGGCGCAAAAATTTGGTTGGGATGATCCCATTGGAAAAGAATTGGTATGGATGGACACGGTAAAGCTTTATGTAATCGGTGTTGTAAAAAATGTTTACACGAATGGATTGTGGCGTGAATTGGAGCCCATGGTTCTTCGCTATACAACTCAAGATAAATATCAGTACCTAATCTTGAATGCTCCCATTGAAGAAATGAAAAATATCAATCAGGAGATGGAGGCAAAGTGGAAGGGGATTTTTCCAAATAAAATGTATAATGCCCGTTACTTAAATGAAGCTGCTTTGGATGCTACACGGGATAATATCAACATTGTAAAAATGTTTGCCTTTCTTGGGTTTGTGGCACTTGGCTTAACAGCCACCGGACTTTTTACATTGGTTTCGTTGAATATTTTAAGACGGATGAAAGAGATTGGTGTTCGGAAAACATTGGGTGCCTCTATTGGTAACATCGCTGCGATTATCAATAAAGAGTTTGCTATCATCTTGATTATTGCAGCAATCCTGGGAAGCATTGGTGGCAAATACCTGGCGGGCTGGTTGATGTCCAGTATTTGGAAATATTACCTCCCTCCGAACACCCTGACGTTGATTATTTCATCAGGTCTGCTATTTGTAATTGCCACACTAACCGTAGGCTTTAAAGTTTACAATGCAGCACGAATGAACCCGGTTAATACCTTGCGCGATGAATAATTCCACTTATGCTGTAACCTATAGTTTACTTAGGACGTCTTATCATCGATCCTCAAACAGCTATTAGCAATTCTTCAAAAAGAACTTAGTTCGTTAATATTTACCACTATGTTAAAAAATTATTTTAAAGTCGGATTTCGCAATTTAATGCGTCACAAATTTTTCTCTTTTGTGAATATTTTAGGAATGACCATCGGCATAACTGCTTGTATGTTGATCGTTCTTTTTGTTAGTCATGAATTAAGCTATGACACCTTTCACGAGAAATCGGAGCGGATATACCAGGTAAACTTGCATGGAAAGATTGGTGAACAAGAAGTATATACCTCTACAACCTGTGCCCCCATGGCAGCAGCCCTTCGGGCAGAGTTTCCGGAGGTGGAAGATGCAACACGGATCAGTTATTATTCTAACCAGGCTTTTATAAAATTCGATGACCAGGCATTTGTGGAGGAGAAAGTTTTTTATGCCGATTCAAATTTCTTTGAATTTTTTTCCTTTAAGCTACTCGAAGGTGATCCTGCCAACGCACTACGTGAGCCAAACTCGATTGTATTGACAACTACGCTGGCGAACAAATATTTTCCGGAAAAATCTGCTTTGGGTCAGTTGCTCACCGTGGGAAATGAAAACAAAACATTTAAAATCACAGGTGTGGTTGAACCGGCTCCTGAAAATTCACACTTCATGTATAATGCGTTGATCTCGGCTTCATCTTCAGAAAATTTACAAAGCACCATGTGGCTGAACAATAGTTTATGGAACTATTTTACGCTAAAGCCCAATGCATCCATTGATAATGTAAAGAGCAAGTTTGAGGATTTGGTAGTCAAGTATATCGGACCAGAAATAGAACGCTTTATGGGCAGCACACTGGAGCAAATGAAGGATGGCGGTGGCGCGTATGGATATTTTGTTACACCGTTGGAAGATATCCATCTATCCTCCAACGCACAGGATGGCATTGAACCGGCTGGCAATATTATGTATGTGTATTTCTTTGGTGCGATAGGAATCTTTATTATCCTCATTGCCTGTATCAATTTCATGAATCTCTCAACCGCAAAATCTGCGGGCCGTGCGAAGGAGGTAGGATTACGAAAAACTGTGGGTTCGGATCGATCACAATTGATCGGACAGTTTTTGGCAGAGTCAACGTTGTTTAGTTTGATCTCGGTTGTATTGGCAATTGGTTTATGCTATGCATTGTTGCCGGCTTTTAATTTGTTGAGTGGCAAAGCCCTTGAAATTGAATCACTTTTTAACCTACAGTTTTTTAGTGTGGCTATCGCGCTTGTTGTTGTGGTGGGCATCGTTGCCGGAAGTTATCCTGCTTTTTATCTCACTTCTTTCAATACGGTGGAAGTTTTAAAAGGAAAGGTGAGGAGCGGGGCAAAAAGCAAAGGTGTACGCAGTACGCTCGTGGTATTTCAATTTGCCATTTCTATTTTCCTGATCATCTTCACATTGATCGTGGTTGACCAATTGAAATTTATGCAGGAAAAAGATTTAGGTATTGATAAACACAATGTGATGATCCTTCAAAACACCAATCGGTTGGGCGAAAATCGACAGGTGTTTAAGAATACGTTATTACAGCAAACCGGTATAGTGGCAGCATCGTATACCAACAATTCTTTTCCGGGAGTAAACAATACTACCGTATTCAAGACTTCTCAATCTGAGCAAGACCATATCATGGGATTGTATTATGCAGACTATGATCATCAGGATGTGATGAAATTTGAAATGAAAGAAGGACGATATTTTTCGGAAGATTTTCCATCAGACACAACAGCTATTTTGTTGAATGAAGCAGCCGCTGCTGAATTTGGCTGGGCAAATGCAGTGGGTGAAGAAATCATTTTCACTTTTGGGGATGGCCAGGAAAGGCTTAAAGTAATTGGCGTATACAAGGATTTTAACTTTGAATCACTAAAAGATAAAGTTCGGCCATTGTCCATTCGGTTAACAAAAAATTCAGGAAACATCATGATCCGATATGAAGGTAGTCCGGCAACAGCAATTGCTTCTGTGGAAAAAATATGGAAAGAGCAATCCGGGAACGAGCCTTTTGAATACACATTTCTGGATGAAAATTTTGATGACCTGTTTCGTGCAGAGCAGCGCATGAGTAGTGTGTTTAGTGTTTTTTCCGGATTGGCGATCTTCATTGCCTGCCTTGGGTTATTTGCGCTGGCTGCTTTTACAGCGGAGCAGCGTACGAAAGAAATTGGTATCCGAAAAGCGATGGGTGCCACCGTTACAGGATTGACACTTTTACTTTCCAAGGAATTTTCTCGGTTGGTGTTTATAGCATTCATTCCTGCTGCAGGTCTCGCGTGGTATGTTGCGAATAATTGGCTTGATGGATTTGCGTACCGGATTGAAATTAGTCCGCTGATTTTTATTGTGAGTGGATTATTGGCAATTGGAATCGCCTGGTTGACCGTAAGTTTTCAATCGTTTATGGCGGCTAACGTAAGCCCTACAAAATCACTGAAGTATGAGTAGAAAAATTTACCGGTATAACGCCCGATACTGAAGCCATTCGTAAACGGCAATATTGGTGACGATCAATAGCATTGCGTAAAAAAAATCTTCAATAGGAATGGTGCCAATGCGGATTCCCAAATTGGCATCGTTGTTATACCACACTATTGGTTGATCAATAAATGATCCGGTGAGGATTCCATTGATAATCAGAAAAGGAATCAAAAGAACGGCAAAGGCAAAATAAAACCTGCCCATGTACCTTGGCCGTAATACAATCATTTGAAAGGCTAAAAAACCTCCCGTTAGCAAAAAGGTAATACCGGTATACGGCTTGTTGATAAAGAACAACCCTGCAAACATTAACACAACACTTAACAAACTGGAGATTAATTCCTGATGGGGGAATAGATAGTCTTTCTCAATGAGGTGAGTTAAAGCAAAGTATGTGAACACACACGCATAGGGGATGCATATAAAAAACAGAACCTCTTCGAGTGGAAGATTGAAAAGATGTATTCCTAAAATATATTTTTCATTAAAGCCCCAATACCCTGCATGTGTAAATGCGATATCCCAGAGAATGAAGATCAGGCCAATTCCAAAAGTGGAGATAAAAAGATACTTCCAACTTTTTGAGAAGTTTGCTTTTTTATGAAAACTAAAGAGCAGCGGAATGGAAATGGTGCCAAGGTTGATCAGCAGGTATAAATACTTTGGGTTCAAATTCAAGTGGGTTAGGGGTACAATTTAAGAATTGAAATCACTTGCAACCAAATCCGGGCGATATTTTGTTAATCGGTCGATTAAGGCTCAACTAGCCCTTATTGCGTACTTTGACGATCGGTCTTGAGTTTGAATTTTTTCGGCTCATATTTTTTTGGTGCATAAAGGAACCCAAAGGCTTCACAATCCTCCTTTGTATGTTTGTTGTGGTGAACATAATGGGCGTTGACCATACGCTCTAAATAACTGCTCCTTTTCTTAGGCCTCCATTTAATACGCTGGTGAACGATCACATCGTGGAAGATCATGTAAAACAATCCATAGAAAAAGATGCCCAGGCCTACCGCCAGCCAATACGGATTGTACGAAACGATTGAGAAATAATAGAAAAGGCCAATGGATGGCAAGCTAAAGACAACTGCAAACCAATCGTTTTTTTCGAGGGCGTGATGATGAACACTGTGGTGCGACTTATGCCAAATCCACAGCACACCATGCATAATGTATTTATGGGTAAACCACGCCACAAACTCCCAGAAGAGAAAAGTGCCGATGGTAATGAGTGAGCATAAAAGAATGGTACTTAATTCCATATTTAAAACGTGCCAAATAGTTGGGTAAGCACAGCCCTTCGATGTGCAAAAATACGATTTATCTCCGCATGTATGAAGAGATAATTCATTAATTGACCAAGTATGCCGAGCGGTATACTATAGGAAATTGTGTCCGACATTTTTATTCCGCCTTCGATTTCTTCAAAGCTATGTTGGTGATGCCACATTGTATAGGGGCCTTTTCGCTGTTCGTCAACGAAAAACCGCGGACGATCCACATGGGTGATTTCGGTGAGCCACGTGGTAGAATAAAAGGGAAGTGCTTTTATTTTGTATTCAATGAGTTGGCCTGCATACATTTTTTCCCCACCCGATTGGAATTTAATTTTGAATCCCATTTTTTCAGGTGTAATCTTTTGAAGATTTTTCGGAGAAGAAAAAAAATCCCAGGCCTCATTGATCGTAAGCGGCAAAAACTGGGTGAATTCCAGATGATAAGTTTTCATGTGTTGGTTAAGGCCATTTTGTAGGTTTCTAAAGCGCGGTCCCTTGCCATAGCATGGTCCACAATGGGTTTAGGATACTGGGGCGTGTCGATTTCAGGAATCCATTTTTTTATATACACCCGATCCGGGTCAAACTTGTTTTCTTGAAGTGTTGGGTTAAAGACCCTGAAGTAGGGAGCAGCATCACAGCCACATCCAGCAGCCCATTGCCAGCCACCATTATTAGCAGCCAAATCGAAGTCGAGGAGTTTTTTTGCAAAGTATGCTTCGCCCCACCGCCAGTCGATGAGTAGATGCTTGGTTAAAAAACTGGCCGTTACCATCCGAACCCGGTTGTGCATAAATCCGGTTTCGTTTAGTTCCCGCATTCCGGCATCCACCAGCGGATAGCCTGTTTTTCCTTCACACCATTTGTTGAAATCCTGCTCACCATTTCTCCACTCAATTTTATCGTACTGTCTTTTGAATGATTTCTCCACCTTAGGAAAGTGCCACAGGATCATATGATAAAAGTCACGCCATATCAATTCGTTGAGCCAGGTTTCATTTTGTGTTATCGCCAGTTGTACAAGCTTTCGAATGCTGACCGTTCCAAATCGGAGATGGACACTTAGTTTTGAGGTTCCTTCAATGCCCGGGTAGTCGCGGTGTTGATGATAATCTTGAATGGTTTTTAGTTTGATTTTCCGATCAGGAAATGTGGAAGGTGTTTCTTCAAATCCTATTGCTTCCATCGTAGGTATAGCAATCGGGTTTGTTGGGTACAAATTTTTAAAATGAGGCTGCGTTTCGTATGGATGAATTCCGGTTGATGTTAATTTCAGTTTCCATTGTTTACTATACGGTGTAAAAATGGTGTACGGGCTTTCATCTTTCTTCAGGATTTCATCTTTCTCAAAAATCACCTGATCTTTGAAGTCAAAAAAATCAATACCCCTTTTCTGTAAAGTTATTTGTACCTCCAGGTCCCTTTTTTTGGCATAGGGTTCATAGTCGCTGTTTGTATAGACTGCTTTGCAGGGTAGGGTTTTAAAAATACTGACCGGATTTCCGTGAAGTACCAGTATGGCTGATCCCTGTTCACTAAGTTTTTCATTTAGCAACCGAAGTTGGTCATGAATAAATTGAACGCGTTTATCGGTTGTATCCTCCAGTTTGTTTAGAATCTGTGTATCGAAGATGAATACTGGAAGTACATTTTTGTGCGTACTTAGCGCTGCGTATAGCGCATGATTATCTTCAATGCGAAGGTCTCTTCGCAGCCACACAACCACAAATGGTTCGAGGTTACTAGAGAGAAATTGGTCAGAAGATATACTTGTTTTTTGCACATCGTTTTAACACCATCCTTGCAAAAAGGTTTAAACAAAAAAGGGCCGTCCAACCCAGAACGACCCCTTACACAATCCAACTTCACTTATCTACCAAAAAAACATCTTTAATCAACCTACACCCTACTTAACGGTTTATGAAATCCATTGTTATTGTGTTTTACGGACAATACTGGTGGCAAACCGCCAACCTTAGAATTTACAAATCCCAGAAATTCTTAAACGCCTCCAATTCTTCTTTTGAAGGAAAGAACCATACACGATCGTTCCATGTCAGCATAAGCATTTATTAAGATTTAAAACCAATGCAAATTTCCATTGAAATGAAGAATAGAACCTTGTCATTCATGGTCAAGTACTGGGATTTCAGGACATGTACTTTTTTTGTGAAAATAGTTGTCGCCTGTATTCCATAGGCGTTCGGCTATTGTGGTGTTTAAAAAATTTTGAGAATTGTACGGGATCCCTGAAGCCGGTTTTGTAGGCGATTTCTTTGGCTGATGTTTTGGAAAAGTGAAGCAATCGCCTGGCTTCGTAATTGATTTTATGATGGATAACTTGTTGCGCTGTTTCACCTGCGACTTCCTGGCAAGCACGGTTCAAACTTTTTTCGGATGTCCCCAATAATTCAGCATAGTAGCTCACCCGATGGTTTTCACTTATACTTTCGTCTAGTGCAGTTAAAAATTGAAGGTACAACGGAGCACTCTTTTTAAAACTGGATTTTTTTGAGGGATGGATTTGGTCGAATTTAGTCAACAAGGCTTCCATTAATTTGCAAACAATGAAATTTGCCCTTTCACCATCCCGTTGAAATTCTTCGATGATGGATTGAAAAAGTTTGCGGAGAATTTCAGCGTCTTCACCTGGCGCTATTTTGATATGCTCTTCAGCAGCATTTATGGTGATTTTTACGCTCGGTCGAATGTCCAATTTATCAAGGAATTTTTTACTGAACGCCAACACATATGCTTCAACAAATTGTGGCCGTTTCACTTCAATCCAATGGATCTGATTCGGGTTCACCAGTGCCGAAAAGCCGGGCACCATCTCATATTCCCGAAAGTCGATATAGGATTTTAGTTCACCGCTTACAATAAACGAAGTAACAAAGTGCGTTTTTTTATGGGGGCAATATTGCGGGAGGTTTTCAGGAACCCATTCGTGATAGTGAATGGCGTTGAAGGTTTTTATATCATCAATACCCCAAAGTGATATTTTTGGTATTTCTTTTTTGCTATTTTTTTTCAAGGACTTCATTCGGCCATTGGTCAAGGATTAAGCGAAACCAGTGCGAATATTTTTCAGGGTGGATGTTAACATCGTCTTGTAATTTTTGCAAATCAACATATTTCCAGTCTTGGGCTTCTTCTTCGTTTAGTGTAGGCGCACCGTCAAAGGTTCCTAAAAATACATAATCCAACTCATGTTCGATAAGGTTATTGTCCAAATTCACTTTATAAATAAAGGAGTATTGAAACACAAGGGGTGTATCGATGCCCATTTCCTCTATGAGTCTTTTTCTTGCCTCGTTTTCAATCGAGTCGTTTCCTAGTGGGTGGCTGCAGCATGCATTTGACCAAAGTCCTGCGGAATGGTATTTTCCCGCTGCCCTTTTTTGGATCAGCATTTCACCTTTGTCGTTCATCAACAATACTGAAAAGGCACGGTGGAGCATTCCTTTTTTATGGGCTTCCAGTTTCTCCATTCGCCCAACTTCATTGTCGTGTTCGTCTACCAGAATAACCTTTACCATCAGATGCGCTTTAATTGAAATTTAACAAAAGAGTATGCCAACAAGGATGCTTTTTTTGTATTTGGAATTCGAATTCTGCATTTCAATATTTTATCAGCTGCCGTATTTTTAATTTTCTTAAAGAGTGTCTGGTAGTAAATATACGCCACATATACACCAAATCGCGAACTTAAGGGAAGCATTTTTATTCCCTGAAGGGCAAGATGAAAATCTTCATCGATTTCTTTTTCAATTTGCTTCTTGTTCCTTTCGTCAAATTGATTCAAATCCACATTTGGAAAGTACGATCTGCCTAATTCGGAAAAATCTTGTTTTAGATCGCGAAGAAAATTTACTTTTTGAAAAGCTGCACCAAGTCGCATCGCAGCGGGCTTTAATTTTTCGTAGAAGTGGTCATCACCATTTACAAATACTTTCAAACACATTAAGCCCACCACTTCTGCAGAACCCACAATATATTCCTGGTATGATGACTTGGAATGCTCTGTGTCCGTCAAATCCATTTCCATACTTTTAAGAAAGCAATCAATTAACTCGAGGGGAATGGAATAGTCATTGACTGTTTTCTGAAAACTATTTAGGATCGGGTTCAGACTAATACCTTCTGCTATGGCCCGATGTGTCTCGTCAGTAAAACGTGTAAGCAGATCACGTTTGTTAAAGCCATGAAAACTGTCTACAATTTCATCGGCAAAGCGAACAAATCCATAAATCGAATATATGGAAGGACGAATGGTTTTATCAAGACAAAAAATCCCCAAGGAAAAGGAGGTACTATAACTTCGGGTAGTTAGTATACTGGTTTTTAAAGATACCTGATCAAATAAATCCTTCATCCTACTTTCTGTTTGCTTCTTTTAATAAGTTCTTTTGCCACTACACCACCACTGATCAGTGAAGGCGGAACCCCGGGTCCGGGCACGGTAAGCTGGCCCGTGTAAAAAAGGTTATTTACTTTTTTGTTGACAATCCTCGGTTTCAAGTTGGCGGTTTGTGTAAGTGTATTCGCCAATCCATAGGCATTCCCTTTGAATGCATGGTAGTCTATAATAAAATCACGGTGTGCGTAACTACGTTTAAAGACGATCTCGGATTTGAATGTTTGTTTTGTTAATCGCTCCAGTCGATCAATTACTATTTCAAAATACCGCTCGCGGATTTCTTCATTATCGGAAAGCCCCGGTGCAACCGGAATGAGAATAAAGAGATTTTCACTTCCTTCGGGAGCAACCGTTGCGTCTGTTTTGGATGGGCAACAGACATAGAATAATGGATTGGATGGCCATTGCGGATGATAATAAATTTCCTGTGCATGTTGTTTAAAATCCTGGTCAAAAAACAAATTATGGTGCAACAGGTTTTTTAATTTCTTGGAAATCCCAAGGTAAAATATAAGTGAGGAAGGCGCCAGTGCGCGACTATCCCAATAACTTTTTGAGTAGTTCCGTTTGTCGGGTTGTAAAAGGGTTTGCTCAGTATGATGGTAATCAGCGCCCGCTACTACATAATCAAAATCCCGTTGTTGATCGTTTACAACCACAGATTTTACAGCACCATTCGTAACAATGATTTGTTTTACGGAACTGTTAAATTCAAACTCAACTCCTTTTTCTTGTGCTAAGGATGTCATGGCGTCAACAATTTTGAACATACCTCCTTTTGGATACCAGGTTCCTAAGGCCATATCCGCATAGTTCATTAAGCTGTACAAAGCTGGTGTTTTTTCAGGTGGTGCACCAAGAAACAAAACCGGAAACTCCAACAATTGAATAAGCCGCGGGTCTTTAAAATACTTACGGATGTATTTAGAAATCGATTGAAAAAAGTGTACTTGAAAAACTTCGCGGATCATTTTCAAATCGAAAAGCTCCGTGATCGAAAGCCCTGGTTTGTGGACCAGGTTGTTCATGCCTACTTCGTATTTTAGTTTGCCTTCTTTTAAAAAATCCCGAAGATGGCTTCCGCTGCCCGGTTCAATCTCCTCAAATTTTTCACAGAGCGCTTCTACCCCAGCCGGGATATCCATTGTCTCATCTTTTCCAAAGAAAATCTTATAGGATGGATCAAGTCGTTGTAAGGTGTAATAGTCTTCAACTCTTTTTCCAAAGGACGCAAAGTAGTGTTCGAAAATATCAGGCATCCAATACCAACTAGGCCCCATGTCAAAAGTAAAACCACAGGCTTCAAATTTTCGCGCACGGCCACCTGAAGAACTATTTTTTTCAAAGACCGTGACCGAGAAACCTTCGTTTGCAAGGTGTGTTGCTGCTGAAAGCCCGGCAAAACCTGATCCTATGATCGCTACAGTTGGCACGATGGTTTTTAATTTAAATATGCATAATCTTTTAACTTTTCCTGCATTTCTTTCCGCGCATGAAAAATCCTGTTTTTTACCGTTCCGAGTGGAAGATTAAAGTGATCGGCTATTTCCTGATACTTATAGCCATCGGTATACATTTGGAACGGTTCCCATAAGGTACTACTTATTTCCTTCGACTTTTCAATTATTTCCTGGTATTCCAAATTCTTCCCTGGTTTATTGAACGTGTACGTTTCTTCAATATTTAATTTTAATAAATCCGGGGTATCATCTAACCAGGTATTGGCTTTTTTTCTTTTGCGATAGCCGTTAATATACGTGTTGCGCATAATGGTAAAAAGCCACCCTTTTAGGTTGGTGTTCTCTTTAAATTTATCGCGATAGCGAAGTGCTTTTAAGATGGTATCCTGGACCAAATCTTCCGATTCTACCTGATTCTTGGTGAATCGAAATGTAAATAAGCGCAATACATCCTGGAGGCTCGCTACTTGGTGGTTGAATTCGAGTGCTGTCATTTGTTTAAGTATTTTAGCTTAGTGTTGAACAAAACTAAAGTTTAAACATGTATAACCAAAATAATGTTTAATTAATTATATAAAAAATTAAACAAAATTAGATCTGCTCTTTTAATTCCTCGATTGAAGTGAATACGGTGATGTTTTTGGGTATTTTGATTGACTTGTCAATTAGGGGGGCCCCCGAAGCCAGAATGGTTAAATTTTTAAAGTCATTGGCCATTTTCTCCAAATAGGCCTCCATTTCGGATTTTTTAGAGGTTGAGACAACAGCTGTGATAAGAAATTCTGGTTTATGGGCATCGCAAACGGCCTTCAGGTCTTTGTAGGGCACCGTTTGCCCAAGATAATAAGTACGGTACCCATTCTTTTTAAGTATATAATTATAGAATAGCAGACCAATTTCATGCAATTCATTTTCAGGGAGGAATACCACCGCCCGCAGTCCATCAGGGTCAGTACGGGGCAATTCATCTATGGCCACAATAATTTTTTGCCGGATGAGGTTTGAAATAAAATGCTCCTGGGCGGGATGGATGTTCCCGGTTTGCCATAGGATACCAATTTTATTCAAGAAGGGATAAAGCACATTAATGACGGTATTTTCGAAACCATTTTGAAGGATAATTTGATGGAGGATGACTTCAAAAGCCTCTTCATCAAACTCGATCACGGTTTTGATTAATTGATCGTGGTGGATGGTGTGATGGTTGGTCTTTTCTGAAAGGGAGATGATTTCCTCGTTCACCTCTTTAGAAGACATGTTGGCAATCTTGGAAATTTTTATTCCCTGATGGTTGAGCAACGCCACATTGATGATTTTTCTTAAATCATCATCAGTGTAATAGCGGATATTGGTTTCGGTGCGTTGGGGATCGATCAGTCCGTATCTTTTTTCCCAGATGCGGATGGTATGTGCTTTTATACCTGATAGTTTTTCAAGTTCTTTAATCGAATATCTTCCCATTACTTTTAGGTTATCAGCACTGTAACAATACAAATATCCAATTGTTGAAAGAATTACCTATTTTTCTAAAACAGATTTGTAGGATGGGATCATATGACGGGAAAGAATCAGGTAGGCAGGCAGTGGTTTGATCATAATGGATGGAATCCTTTTCCTTTTCAGGAGGATACCTGGACTGCTTACTTAAATGGTAAGCATGGACTGGTCAATGCTCCCACTGGAAGTGGAAAAACCTATTCGCTCCTGATTCCTATTCTACTCGAGGGCATGCGTGATCAACCTGGCCCGGGTACGCAGATTGGACTTCAAGCAATCTGGATAACCCCCATTCGTGCATTGAGCAAAGAAATTGAGTTGTCGGCCAACCGGTTGATCCAGTTTTATGGGCTTCCCTGGAAAGTGGGCATTCGGTCCGGTGATACCTCAACAAAGGAGCGCGAACGTCAAAAAAAGAGTCCACCTGAAATTTTGATCACGACTCCGGAAAGCCTTCATCTTTTGCTGGCGCAAAAGGGGTATTCTTCTTTTTTTAAAAACCTGAAAGCAATCGTGGCCGATGAATGGCACGAATTGATGGGATCGAAACGTGGTGTACAAGTGGAACTTGCATTGTCGCGGTTGAAAGCCATTGCACCACAATTGAAAGTATGGGGCATTTCAGCAACCATCGGAAACATGGATCAGGCCATTCAAATTTTGCACGGCATTGAATACGATAAGAAAAAAGTAAAGATCATTAAAGCCGATATTGAAAAGAAACTCGAAGTCGTTTCTGTTTTTCCCGATTCACTGGAAAGTTTTCCATGGTCGGGCCATGTGGGCACCAAGCTTCTTGACAAAGTAATTGATATAGTAAAGCAAAGTACCAGCACGTTGATTTTTACAAACACACGCTCCTTTGCGGAAATTTGGTACAGACTGATGTTGGAGAAAGCGCCTGAACTATCAGGACTTATCGCGATGCATCACGGATCGATTAGTCAGGAGTTACGAAATTGGGTGGAAGATCAATTGCATGCCGGAAAATTAAAAGCCGTGGTCTGTACTTCCAGTTTGGATTTAGGTGTCGATTTTCGTCCTGTTGAAACCGTCATACAAGTTGGAAGTCCAAAAGGCGTAGCACGGTTTATGCAACGAGCGGGTAGGAGTGGCCATCGTCCGGGTGCTACCAGCAAAATATTTTTTGTTCCTACCCATGCGCTTGAGTTAATGGAAGCTGCAGCTTTACGCGAGGCCATTTCCAACAAGATGGTTGAAAACAGGATTCCCTATCTGCGTTCCTTCGATGTGTTGATCCAATACCTGGTAACCCTTGCGGTTTCGGAAGGCTTTGATGCTGACGAAGTCTACAACGAGATTATCCAAACGGTAAGCTTTTCTTCGGTTTCGAAAGATGAGTGGAATTGGCTTTTACATTTTATCACCGCGGGTGGGGATTCACTGGAAGCATATGATCAATATCACAAAGTGGTGATCAACAATAAACGGTATACCGTTGAAAGTCGAATGATTGCCATGCGCCATCGGCTTTCCATTGGCACCATTGTCGGGGATAGTTCACTCTTCATTAAGTATCAAAGTGGAAAGACATTAGGAACCATTGAAGAGTCGTTTATTTCACGCCTTAGTCCAGGGGATGTTTTTTGGTTTGCGGGAAAGAGCCTTGAATTGATTCGTATTAAGGAAATGGAAGTGCATGTTCGCAAGTCCAATAAAAAATCGGGAATGGTGCCTTCCTGGCAAGGCGGAAGGATGCCGTTGTCTTCGCAGTTGAGCAAAGTGTTGCGGGATAAAATAAATGAAGTGGCGTTACATATCGAGCATGATCCGGAACTGATTTTTTTAAAGCCCATGTTTGACTTGCAACGCGCGATCTCGCTGATACCCACTCGAAAAGAATTTCTTATCGAGTACATGAAATCTACGGAAGGATATCATGTGCTGATGTACCCATTTGAAGGCAGGTTTGTGCACGAAGGGCTTGCTGCACTTGTAGCCTATCGCTTATCGAAATTAGAGCCGCTTACTTTTTCCATTGCGATGAATGATTATGGATTTGAGTTACTTTCCGATTTGCCAATCCCAATTGAAGAGGCTGTGGAAACGAACATTTTAGGAATTGAAAACCTTGCCAGTGATATTCAAGCCAGCATCAATGCAGTAGAAATGGCCCGAAGGAAGTTTAGGGATATTGCCTCCATTTCCGGATTGGTATTTAAAGGCTTTCCGGGGAAGCCGGTGAAGGATCGTCATTTGCAATCCACTTCGCAACTGTTTTTCGATGTGTTTCATGAGTATGAAGCACATAATTTGTTGTTGCTTCAGGCCTATGAAGAAGTCATGGATTTTCAATTGGAGGAAGTACGGTTGCGGGAAGCGCTCAGCCGTATTAATCAGCAAAAAATAATTATCAAAGAGATTGACAAGCCTACACCGTTTGCATTTCCCATTATGGTGGATCGGCTTCGGGAAAAGTTGAGCTCCGAAAAGCTATCCGATCGGCTAAAACGAATGGAGCTGGATTACCAATAGTAGGGTGTTGGCTTGATATTCAGAAGGTTTTGAATATTTAATTTAATTGGACAGGGAGTCCCGGTTCTTTTTTATATTTTTCCGCCCAGTTTGAACGAAACAAAACCTAAACCCGGTAATTCGTGGCGGCAAAAATTGTAAAAAAGGGGACCTATTTAGTTGATCCGGTTAGAGCACGCGTATTCCGGTTGTTTATTTTCAAGGAGCGAAAATTCTTTACCCTGCTCATCATTTTATTTATCACCACCGGAATTTTTTACCCCTATCCAAAAATTGCCATGTGGTTGGGATTCCTGTTTGCGGGATATGCCGCCATTGCCAATGACAGTATACAAACGATCGGGACTTTCCTGGCTTCAAACATGAAGAAACCCTGGTGGGTGCTTGCTCTTTATATAGGCGGTATTTTTGTTATTACCATGCTCACAAGTTGGTTCATGTATGATGGTGATGTTTCATTTCAGCGGTTAAGCTCCAAAGGTTTTAGTGAAGCCCCGCAGGAATTCCAGTTCCTTCAATTGGCAGCACCGTTGGTTTTGCTTTTGCTGACACGGCTTCAGATGCCCGTGTCAACAACTTTTTTATGTTTGAGTGCTTATGCCTCGAGTTTGAAAGGGATTACTGGGGTTCTCCAAAAAAGTTTGTTGGGATATGTGATCGCATTTGTGGTAGCGTTTATTGTTTGGTATTTTCTCTCGAAGGCCATTAAGCGGCTTGTGAAAGGCCATGCGCATCCTGCCTGGACATTTTTTCAATGGATTATTAGCGGCATATTATGGGCAGTATGGCTCATGCAGGACCTGGCCAATATTGCGGTTACGCTCCCGCGATCACTTAGCGCTGTTGAAGTATTCTTTTTTATCGCGTACATTTTCATTGGACTGGCAGTGTTGTTTTATTTACGAGGTGATAAAATACAAAACGTTGTTACCAAGAAATCGGAAGTAAAGGATGTGCGTGGCGCAACAGTCATCGATTTTGTGTATGCTTTGATTTTGATATTCTTTCAAAGCATGAGCAAAGTGCCCATGAGTACTACCTGGGTTTTTATTGGTTTATTGGGAGGAAGGGAAATTGCCATGACGCTTGCTCCCGACTATAAGCTCGGAAGAAAAATGAAGAAGACCTGGAAGCTAGTTCGTGGCGATGTTCGAAATGCTTCCATCGGTTTAATTGTGTCAATATTGGTGGCCATTATGGTGAATAAAAATTTGCAGGAGGAACTGTTGGATTATTTTAGAAGTTTTAATTTTTTTTCTTACTGAACAACCACTCCAGTAATTCGGGTTCTCGATACGCCACAGACCAACTGTTATGGCCTACATTTTTATATTCTGTATAACGAGGTGATCCTCCAGCCCCCTTTATTGCTGCAATCATTTTTCTGGATTGATTAACAGATACAATGGTATCGGCCTCTCCATGAAAAGCCCAAATGGGTATGTCTTTCAAAAGGTATGCTTTCTTTGCATCCCCACCACCACAAATTGGTATCGCGGCCGCAAATTTAGCGGGGTACTTCGTGATCATATTCCATGTCCCGAAACCACCCATTGACAAGCCCGTGATGTATATTCTTTTTTTATCAATATTTTCTGCGTTGGAAAGTGAATCTATTAAAATGGATAAATTTATCGTTACACTATTGGTTGTCCAGAATTTTCCGGGTGGACATTGGGGGATTAGTAGGTACGTTGGGTAGGAAAGGCGATTGATAGAGTCAAGAAATAATGGTGAAATGAATTTCGTTGATTTAACATTATCTTTTCCACGTTCACTTATCCCATGAAGAAAAATTACCAAGGGTTTTTTGCCAGGAGATGATTCTATCGGCTTAAGTAACCTAAAGGGAAGACTTCTGGAGTTGCCATACAAAAGTGGTGAATCCGTTTGAGCTTGCGTTATTCCTACAGTAGAAACCAATATGATAAAGAAGAGAAGTCGAAAACGCATACCTTTGTTTTTTTAATTGATAGTCAAGAATTAAGCCGAAATTACCCTTTCATTTGGATGGAGATATCGATCTGCGAAAAAAAAATACGATTACTTCCACACCGCGCAATTTTTTTGGTTGAAGAGGAGGCACTGATTTTGTCCGATTTGCATATTGGTAAGGTGAACCACTTTCGGAATGCAGGAATTGCGGCCCCCTCACGGGCGGGCAATCGAAATTTTGAGCAATTGGTAAACGTCATTGAAGCGACCGATCCAAAACGGGTAATTTTTCTGGGCGATCTTTTTCATAGTCATTACAATTCCGATTGGGAAGTATTTGGGGAATTTCTTCTTTACTACAACTACATCCATTTCGAATTGGTAATCGGCAACCATGATGTGATGAGCGCTCACCAATATGTTCGAAAGAATATTCACGTACACGAGCAACTATTGGTAGGGCCTTTTTTATTGACCCATCATCCGCTCGAAGATACACCCCAATCCTATTATAATTTAGCAGGCCACATTCATCCGGGTGTACGGATGGTGGGAAAGGGACGGCA
>JBGTGG010000341.1:0-1512 GCA_041746855.1 Cyclobacteriaceae bacterium
TTTTCAGGGATCCGGTCATTTCTGTGAGTCATATCTGAGGCATTTAAAGCCGCATGGAAGTTTGCTAATTGCTGGGGTGCACTGGCATTAGCTATGCCTGTCATCTGAAAGGCCATTTCTTTTCTGAATACGTTCCTTATCAAGAAGGTCTTCCCGATTCGCCTTCTTCCATACACGACCAGAAATTCCGACTTATTTGTATTGAGAAGTAATTTTAATTCTTCTTTTTCCGCTTCTCGTCCTGCGATTATTTCCATACATTACCAGCTTTAAGTATGCAATTATATACACTTTCAGCTGTATTAAAAATATAATTAGCTTAAAGTATATGTTTTGGAGTACTTAAAGCTGATTATAAAAGTGAACCCTATCAAATCAATTAAACCACTCGGCTTTCCGTGGCAAACACAAGATCCGTTTTTATTTTGTGTACACCACGAAGATTTCTATCCAAAAGGCAATGAAGGTTTGGGACCAGCAACTTCTTTGGCCGGAAAAAATATTGGTCAGGATTTCGATCCTAATCAACCCTGGCGAATGTACCACGGTGAAAAAGTGCCGGGTTTCCCAGCTCATCCGCATAGAGGTTTTGAAACGGTAACCATCGTTACGAAAGGACTGGTTGATCACTCCGACTCACTAGGTGCTGCAGGACGTTTTGGGAATGGAGATGTACAATGGATGACAGCCGGAAAAGGCGTGATGCATTGTGAGATGTTTCCTTTGTTAAAGTCTGATGCAGAGAATCCACTAGAGCTCTTTCAAATCTGGCTTAACCTACCCAAGGCAAACAAACTGGTAGTGCCACACTTTGCTATGTTGTGGAACGACAACGTTCCTACTTATCAACATGAAAGTGCTAATGGAAAAGCAACAAGCATACGCGTAGTGGCCGGAAAAATTGAAACGACACAAGCACCGGCACCTGCTCCCAATTCATGGGCAGCGAATGAAAATCATGAAGTTGCCATCTGGACAATAAAAATGGAACCACAAGCTACGTGGAATTTACCTCCCGCTTCGAACAAGGTTAACCGATCGCTTTATTTTTATCAGGGTGATAAGGTGGAGGTAGCCCAGCAGCTATTCACAAAACATCAGGCTATCGAATTGCATGCCGATCAGGAAGTAACCATTCAAAATGGAAATAGCGAAAGTTACCTATTGCTGCTACAAGGCAAACCCATTGGTGAGCCGGTTGCACAACACGGGCCTTTTGTAATGAATACACAAGCGGAGATACAACAAGCGTTTATGGAATATGAACAAACGCAATTTGGTGGGTGGCCGTGGCCGTCTTTTGAACATGTACATCACAAAGATAAAGGTAGATTCGCTAAGTATCCGGATGGTAAGGAAGAAGTGCGTTGACACTAATATTTCAATATCTTTGAAATATTGATTACACAGTGGAACCATGGAGGTAAAGGATAGTAACGGCAATCTGTTAAACGATGGCGATACAGTAACACTTATAAAAGATTTAAAAGTAAAGGGCTCTTCGCTTTCGCT
>JBGTGG010000342.1:0-16091 GCA_041746855.1 Cyclobacteriaceae bacterium
CACGGCTTTCAATTCTGCTTTTTCAATAATCAATTTGCGCACCGCTTCAAATGCTTTTCCTGAATTTTGGATCACACCACTCGGCACAATCACGGCTGCGGTTCCGCCCATTTTCAGCATGGTAAAAATGCGTTCTACAAACAGCAGTTCGGTTTTGGTGGTGGGCAGTTTCAACCCTTCGTTTATATCGCCTTTGTCAATGTTTCCGGTAAAGGGCGGGTTCGCCATTATAATATCAAATTGGCTGTCTTCATTGTAAGTCTTGCTGAGTGTGTCTTTGTAGTCAATTTTGGGTTCATCAATGCCGTGCATCATCATGTTCATCAATCCCAACCGTACCATAGTTGTATCAATGTCGTAACCGTAAAAAGAAACTTCCAGAATGCTGCGCAGTTTTTCATTCAGCATGGCCGAGATGGTGGCACGGTAAAATCCGTCTTCATCTCTCCATACGGCATTTGGGCTATCCTTCATCACCAATTGCGTAAGCATGTATTGGTAGGCGCCCAATAAAAATCCGCACGTACCACATGCAGGATCCGCAATCCGGTGGCCAATCTGTGGTTCCACCAATTCAGCCATCAGTTTAATGATGTGTCGCGGTGTCCTAAACTGGCCGTTTTTTCCGGCTGAGGCAATCTCACTCAGCAGCATTTCATACACATCGCCTTGTATGTCTTGAAATGCCTGGTTGCCGTCATTGGCATCTCTCTCAATTTCCTTAACGATTTCATCAATAATTGAAATGGATTGATAGAGCAAACTTGCTTTGGGCATGATGAACACAGCATTCGCCATGTGTTTGGTGAAGGGCGATGTGCCTCCGTTTAACTCTTTTAAAAATGGAAATACTTTCGTCTGAACGTGTAACAACATCTCATCAGCCGGTTTGAATTTGAAAGCACTCCAGCGCAAATCATGTTTGTCAACTTTCTCATTGCTTCCCGGCACGGTAAACTTTCCTGTAAAGCGCGAAACATACTTCTCTCCGGTAAACTCGGCATCGCGTTCACGTTTTGCTTCGAGATCATCCAACCGCTTCATAAAAAGGAGATAAGTAATTTGCTCAATAGCGGTTAAGGGGTTGGCAATGCCCCCTTCCCAGAAATTCTGCCAGAGTTTATCAATGAGTGATTTTAATGTAGCGTTGTTTTGTAACATTATTTCAGTTTCTGAATGTTTTTGGATTGCAGTAATGAGGTCATTTGTGTGATGGCCATAGCGTTTAATTGAGTCAAGCGTTCAGGTTGTTCAAGTCCCTGATGGATTAGCATGGCATTGATACTTTCAAGATTAGACAGCACCACTAATTGCTCAATGGTTGCATGGTCACGAATGTTGCCATCTTTATCAGGATTTTCTTCACGCCATTGCTTGGCGGTTTTTGTAAAGAGTGCCATGTTGAGCAGGTCGGCTTCAGAGGCGTATACCGCCCCAATCTGTGACTTGCTCAATGTTTTCGGAATGAGTTTTTCTTTTACCGCATCGGTATGTATTTGATAATTTACTTTGGCCAAGGTACGTTGGAAATTCCATTCGAGCTGCAAACGGTCATTTTCCGCACTCTTAAGTCGCTGAAATTCGTTGATCAGATAGATCTGAAATTCAGGGCTCAACCACATTGCAAAATGGAAAGCAATGTCTTTATGGGCGTATGTCCCGCCATATCGTCCCGCTTTTACCATGATGCCAACAGAATTTGTTCTGCTGATCCACTGACCGACCGACATAATAAATCGGTTAGTCCCAGCTTCTTTTTCAATTACCCCGAATTCGGGGTAATTAAAATTGGGGTTATTGATCTTTTCCCAAACCCCTAAATACTCCAGCGCATTTTTGTTGGTTATCCATTTTCCAATAAGTCCACTCCCTTCTTTAAAGCCAGTAGTCATATCAGTCAAGCTGATGAAGTCAATCCCATTGTGGGGAAAAACGGTGATGTCAGTGCCTTGAACTTGTATCTTATTACTTCTTGCCATCGAAAATTCTTATTGTGGCGAATTTGCCATAATTAAAAGCTTATTCCTTTACACCCATCGAATTCGATGGAATTAAAAACTGGATTGTTGAGCCGCTCACAAGACCTAAAAACTCAATGGTATTTTGTTTCGCCAGATTTGTCAGGGAAAAACATTCCTGATCTAGCTGGGTCACTGATATTGAAATACCCGGAATCTTTATCTTCTTAGTTTTAGTCATTATGCAGCCAGTAATTTTTCTGTTAACACTAATATTTCGTTGATCTCCTGAGGACTGAAAACACCCCGTATTCCCTCGGGGTGAATCATGGTAAATGGCGATTCGATCAAATTGCGTTTATGCAATTCACCCTTTTCCAGAATAAAGCTCTTGAGCAAATCCAAAAACTGCAATTGCCTTCCCGATAAATAACTGTGGTTTTGAATAAACGAATCGAAAGACTTGGCCACTGTTTCGGGAAAGCTTTCCAGGATTTCAATGCCAAGTATGTGCCGGATAAACTGAATGAATTGTGCTTTGCGATGATTGTAAACCCTTCTCAACAAATCAATAGTGATGTGTGGATTTTCTTCGTGTAATTCGTTTGCCAATTCATTGGCCTCTTCTTCTGTGATCGGCTCGCCTTTTTGTATTTTCTGTAAAATGGGATTGGAAGAAGTAAGTTCTTTTATTTTCTCCTCCACCATTTCACGATATTTAGCAATACTTATCGCTTCATTCTGCGGCCCAAACTCTACAAACTCTTTTTTAGTGGTGATGTCTGTGAAGTCAAATTTAGCAGGGCCTAATGGAGAAACCCTGGAGTCGATGAATTTCATTAACGGACTCAGTCTGTCAATGAGTTGATCGTATTTTTCTTCTGAAATAGTTGCCCAGAATTTATTGCCTTGGGCAGCAGTAATAATTTCCCTTTCCCTGGCTACGATGTTCACCGATAAAGGTAGTTCGCATAATATCTCCACCAGGCTATCCTTCAGCGTTTCAAATTTCTCTTTGTCGCCCAAGAGCCCGACTAAGGAAATCTCCACCACATCTTTCTCAAAACGCATGGCTTTGAAATCTTCACCCGAAATGGTTCGCATCAAAGGTTTAACAATAGCTCTCAGGAATTCGATTTTTTCATCGGTCAACGTAATCCAGAAGTTGTCATCTTCCAATCGCTGGAGTTCATTTTTTGCTTCCATGATGACGATGGAGTTTTGCGGAAGCGATTCAATTTGCTTCCTCAACTTTACTATTTCAGATACAACAATATCTACTTCACCAATTTCCTGCGCTCTTTCAATTTTATCCAATCGCAAACCGAACAGCTTTACCGGAATCGGAATTTGGGCTTTTAGTTCTTTTCCCTTTGGGTTGAGTTTGAAATATTCAAAGTTGTCCCAACAATCCAAAATCAGAAATACATCTTTTTCAGCACACCAGGGTCTCATTTTTGAGGGCTCGAGCAAACGCGTTCCCCGGCCAATCATCTGCCAGAATTTGGTGTAAGAATAGACAGGTTTTGCGAATACCAGATTCACCAATTCCCTAACATCAATTCCCGTGTCCAGCATGTCTACACTAATCGCCACACGTGGCATGTCGCTGTTTGTAAATTGATCCAACAAACCACCTTTGCCATACACTCTTGGGTCATCAGAAACCAGTACTTTGGCCAACTCACCATTGTATTCAGGGAAAAGGGAGTCAAATATTTGTTCCAATCTTCGGGCATGCGCTTTACTTGCGCAGAAGAAGATCGTTTTTCCGGGAAGAACACCGTTCGGATCTTTGATGCATTCCTCCATAAATTCTTTTACAATCAGCGCATTGGTGCCTTTATTAATTACATTTTTCTCAAGCTCTGTTCCTTCGTAATTAATTTCCTCGATTTCCTTTCCTTCAAGAATCAATCGCTTCTGATCTTCAAGGGAAACCGTTCGTTTGTTTATACCCTCTTCCTGAAACTTGGTTTTGATTTTCATTACTTGAAAATTGCACAAGTAAGGAGGAATGTTATTGACGGCCTCTTCGTATGAGTATGCAAAGGTTGGCACTCCATCATCACAATTCAATAAATTAAAAGTGTTGTGGTCGATTACATCCGCTGGTGTAGCGGTTAATCCCAGTGTGATGGTATTGAAATAGTCTAACACTTCCTGGTAAGTATTGTAAATACTCCGATGGCTTTCGTCTATCACGATAAAGTCGAAGAAGTGCGGTGATAAACTTGCTTCTTCATTGCGGACGATGTTCAACATCGTTGGATAAGTAGAAACATAAATTCTTCTATCCGTTGCAATGTTCTTCTCCCCTTGCTTTGGCCATCTTGGTTCATTGGGCAAATGTTCTTTGAATGCTTCAAGTGCCTGGTCTCTTAACGCAATTCTATCAACAAGGAATAGTACTTTTTCTGCCCAACCTGCACGCATCAATGCTTCAACCATGGCAATGCAGGTTCTTGTTTTTCCGGTTCCGGTTGCCATCACCAAAAGGAATTTTCTTCTCTTCCTTTCAAGGTCTTCCATTACCGCCCGAATTGCTCTTATCTGATAATCACGACCAGCAATTTTTGTGTTAATCAACTCTCCTGATAAGGGTTTCCTGGCTTTTCGTACGTAACTGTATCTTTCTAAGTCTGCCCGAGTAGGGAATCCATGTACTTTTCTTGGCGGGTAATTTCCTAAATCCCAAAAGAAAATTTCATACCCATTGGTATAAAAGCAAAAGGGTAAATCACCGCCTACATTGGATTGAATATAGTGGCAATATTGTTTGGCTTGCTCTTTTCCAATGTTGGCATCAACACTTGCCTTTTTGGCTTCAACCACCGCGAGCGGTTTTCCATCTTTACCGAGCAAAACATAATCGCTATATTGATGTCCTGAATAAGCGGTGCGTGCTTCTTGAACCACGTTGACGGGAACAATAATATCATATTCTTCAAGCACTTGCGTACGATCATGAACATTCCAGTCTGCTTGTTTTAGGCGGTTGTCAATGATTTCTTTCCGTGTACCGGCTTCGTTCAAATCAGATAGAGGTTAACAAAAAAGCCCACCTCCTCCTCTCAATTCAAAGAGTAGTGGGATGGGCAGTTTAAAAGTAGGGTAATTGGGGTGAAAACGGAAATTGTTTAAGCCCTTTGTATTGGTGAGGTCAGGGTTTACAACCCATAAAAAAACCCCGCTTGTACCAAACGGGGTTTTCAATGGAGGTCTCGAGCGGATTCGAACCATCCATACTTCACTTTACCTCTCTTTACTTAATTGTATTAATACAGCTTATAAATAAACTTTTCAAAAAATTTGAGTTAATTTAAGTAAAGTTTAGAACAGTGAAATAAAGCGATTTGCTTTACTTCATGCTTTACTTATACATTTCAAGAAAAATCCAATGAACATTCATTTTATCTTAAGAAATCAAGGAAAATCGGATCCTATAATTGTACTTAGAGTCTACGATAGTAGATTTCCTTTGCGGAACTTCATGTACTCTACTAATCATCCAATTAAAAGTAATCGATGGGACAAAAGAAAAAACCGAGCAAAGGCAGCCCCAGCGCAACCACATGAAGATGAAATGATTAAATTGAACAAGTACCTTGACAAACTTGAAAAATGTGTAATAAGTTTTCTTAGCGATCGCCACAATAGCTCAAGTATTAATAGAGCTGATTTAAAATCACACATTGTGGATTTAATGGTTGATGAGCAAGTGATCCAAACTCGAGTCAAAGAGAAAGAAATGAATTTTTTTACCCTTTGGGAACAATTCATAATTACTGCAAAAAATTCATTGGGCGAACCTATAACTATTGGTACCAAGCGCTCAAAAACACAAACCAAGAACTTACTTCAAAAGTACAGTGAGAAGAAAAAGATTAATCTAACCTTTGATAAAATTGATATGACATTCTATCATGATTTTGATAGGTTCATGATTGAAAAAAAACTGAATGGTAATAGCAGGGGAAAGCATTTTAAAGAAATAAAAGCAATCTTACGTGAAGCTGAAGATAGAGATTATCAGGTGAATAGAGCATTCCAAAAGAAAAGCTTCAAGGTAATCCGCACTAAGCCCGATAACGTTTACCTCAACGATGATGAGATTAAGAAAATATATGAATTAAAACTTTCTCCAGCTCAGGAAAAACACAGAGACATTTTTGTAATGGCTTGTTTTGTCGGTGCCAGGCACAGCGATTGGGATCAGATAAGAAAAGAGAATTTCATCACTGAACGCGGTATCGAAATGCTTCGCATTAAGGAAACAAAGACTGGAGAAATTGTTCATATTCCAATTCACTCAGCGGTACGCTTGATTATCAATAAGTACCATGGTACTCCGCCTATGGTAATTACAAATCAAAAATTCAACACGGCAGTAAAAACCATTTGCCGAAAAGCAGAACTAGGAAAAGTTAACATTGGAAAGGAGTCTATTGAAAAATGGGAAGAAATAACTACTCACACCGCACGAAGATCGTTTGCTACAAATGCATACTTGTCTCGAACAATGGATGTATATCAAATTATGAAGTGTACTGGCCATAAATCTGAATCCTCCTTTCTTAGATATCTAAAACTGGATGGGAAAGACTTTGCTATACAAGCTGCGGATTCGAAATTTTTCAAAGATGCAAGTTGGTCGGCATTGAAAGTTGCCTAATTACAAACACCCATCACGCTGCTTTTTCTATCACTAAAAAAATAGGCATCTTATAAAGTATCCCTTTACCACTAACTAATATCCCAAAGGTTTTTACATATCCCCTTTCTTTGGAAATACCTTGCTGTGCCCTTAAATCAAATCCCAACTTTAGGGGGTTGGGGATGCGTGACTTTTAGAATCTAATGCTCTGCCAATCTTATTTACTAAACAAAAAAATAAGTTTATGGCATTAGAAAATAAAACATTAGTAACCCTTTTTAACGGAGAGGTTGCTCCATTATCATCAGTAAAGATTGGAGATTTGTTGATGGGAGAAGATTCCAAACCTAGTAAAGTATTATCGCTTACGCAACGTAACGAGGCAACATGTGAAATCGTACCGCATCGAGATCGTGGCCAACGCATTGTCTGTACCCTGGACCAGAACCTGATCTTGAAAAAATCAGATTACTTGAGCACAAAACCAGGTAGCATGAAATACACTACGCTTCCAGAATTTCTCAGTATTAGTTTGGACGAACTACTCAAGCAAGGAGATTCCTTTAAACGTTCCTTCCTTTTATACAAGAGTGGTTTCGATTTTAAAACGAATCCTGTGCCTATTGATCCTTATTTTCTCGGAGCCTGGTTGGGGGATGGACATAAACATGTTATAGCCATTACAACTATGGACAAGGAAATAAAAGATGAGGTCTACCGTCAAGCTGAAAAGTGGGGATTAAAAGTTACAGTACAGAATGATCCTGAGAACCAAGCAAGTAGTTACTTCATCGTTCGTGGAAATGTAGCCGGATTCTCCCGAGAGAAAAATCCTTTCTTCAATGAGTTTAAAAAACTAAAGCTGATTCGAAACAAACACATCCCTCCTATCTACATGCAAAATGATCGGCAAACCAGATTAGAGTTGCTTGCCGGTCTCCTCGATACAGATGGTTATTTGACTAAAAATTACTACTCCATTTCTCAAGTGAATGAAAAATTAACGCACCAGATTTGCTTGCTCGCCAACTCGCTGGGCTTCCGTGCAGTGATCCGATCACGAAATAAATCCATTAAAGAATTAAATTTTAAAGGCACCTATCATGATGTCTCCATATCAGGAAAGATAGATACAATTCCTGTAAAGCTTCCTCGAAAGCAAGTCAAAGAAATCTCAAAAAAGTATGACAGAAAAGCCATCGGATATTCGATCATATCCGGGACTGAGAAAAAGGTTATTTCAATCAATACTGAAAACAATCAAAATTTCCTTCTCGGGGATGGAACGATCATCGCTCCCGACTATGACGGGGCTCCTACTGTCCAGGAACGATATGACCAAAATTTCAAAGTCAAATGGAATGCAAAAATGAATGAGGTAATTTCCTTCAAAGAAAAATCAGGAAGGCTTCCCCAATCCAATTCCGTTGGAAAAGAGAGAAAAATGCATCTCTGGATAACAAACAACCTTTCACGTATTAGAAAAAAGAAAGAAGGACACCTGGACAAGATCAAGGCCTTGCTCTCTATGGGAGTTGAATTTGATTACGATGAAAGTAGATTCCAAATTCAGTTCAACCATTTACTAGCCTTTAAGAAAATCCATCCCAATCGGTGGCCGTTTGCAGAAGAACAATTTCCAGTCAATAATAAGTTAGGGGTTTGGTGTAGAAGGATTCGAATGTCTTATCGGCTTCGAAGACTTACCAACGCTAGGCTTCAACAATTCCAAGCAATTGGGTTCCCTTTTCGAATGAAGGTATTTAATCATGAACAGTATCTCCATTACCTCCAAGAATTCAGAGGTATGTTTAAACGAAACCCTTACCAACTAGAAAAATACCCGGAGTGGAATAATCTTGGTACTTGGTTCTATAGGAATAAGAACAAAGATTGGATGCCTAAATTGGAAATTTAGATTAACCAAAAGAGGTTGAGTTTCTTATCTCACCCTCCTTTTAATTACTCTTTTCAAGTTATGTAATTGTAATACAAAGTTTATGAATATTCTTCTGATAGTTGATTATAGATGACTTTTTTAAAAAATCTATCAAGCTGTGGCAGCTGAGATTTTTCAATATGGTTTATACCCACCTACACATTAGTTTTGGTGCATGCGAATTGAGGATGTGAAATGGGTAAATCTTATTTACGTGCGGACGTTTAAAGATTCCAAGATGGAGGATGAGAATAGGTTTGAAACTATTGGAGAGCTGGTTAAGTTTTTTCACGAGTGGAAAAGGCATGGTGAGGTGGTTGGGTATGTGATTGAGAAAAACCGCCCGAAGGCATTTAATGATGAACGGGTGGAAGGGAAACTTGCGGTTCAGTGGGAAGATACGTTTGGAATCTGTAAGAAAGGATTTGACAACGTTTACCAATTATCCGAGTTTTTAACCATAGTTCCACTAATCGCAGAAAAAGTTGGATTTATACCAAAGAAAAAGATACCTTCGAAATGAAATCGTTAGCCACAGAAAAATACTGCGGAGCCCACCCAGTGGGCTTGTCGGGAAAAACCGGCAGGCTCATTTTTTCAAAAAACTTCCGATTGATTAAATACTGCCGAACAATTTCATCCGGCTAACTATTGCCCCATCTTAATTTACCAAAATATTTGCTTTCGAATTTTTAACCCGATAGTAGACAATAACATCCACTCTCCTATCCCATGTATTACCATATGTTTTATCAAACTCGTTCCGTTGGGCTTCGTTTACGCCATATGGTTTAGGAACAAACGCTATACCGTACGATTCAAAAAGATGACCTACTATGGCAATTCTCCTTTTACTAAGATCAAAATTATAATCCGTTATGCCTGTAATATCCGAATACCCATTTAACATGACGCCTCGAATGAGTAAGGTTGTATCTTCTGCAAGGGTACTTAACTGCATCTTTGCATTAAGATCCAATTCATCGCTATTGAGGTTGAAGTAGATCGCTATTTTTTTAGTTAAATACACCTCACCCTTCATCACGGCCTGCAATTCTGCCTTCTTGAATTTAGGCAATCCATAATACGTAGTAAACAGTAAACTACCCTTTGGGGTCAATCTCTTTTTTTCCCATTGGAGCATGTAGGCACTATCACCGTAAGGAACTCTAGCAGCGGTTAGATTCCATGTTAAGTTGTGCATAGTCGGCCAACGGCCTATCAAAACATGATCGGGTGGCGTATTACTAAAGCCCCGAATCAACGCTTCTCCCATGTGATCGCTTATGTCTTTTGGCGTTCTATAAAATTGAAGCGATGCTGGTACTTCATCACCTGAAAATTTAGTCTCTTGTGGTATAGCGCGCTTACCCGCCATAATATTACAGTTATCATTATCATCTACCATTGTATCGAACAATACCGCTAACCCTACTATATGCTGACGGCTACTTTTGTTCTTAAATTCATAACTCAACTTATAGTATTGCGCAAATCCTGTTGCTACCTCATTGCCTTCTTTATCAACTGGTGTTAATACTTGCACAATGATTATATCATTAAATTGAAATTCTACTGTTACACGAGGTGTGGCGGCATCGCCTTCATACTTCATGATCCCGTTAATATAGGCCATCTTATCGCTTCGGAAATGGGGTGCATTTGAAGCCAGCTTGCCATCCACATTTACAATAAAATGTGAGGTAGACTCAGGTACTGGAAAACCAAACATGAGCCGCTTAGTGCCTGCCCCTAATGTAAAGCGGCCATCGTTATTGTTTGCTGTGGGTGTATTCGTGTTTACACCATCCGCAAATTGATAGGCCAATTTTTCATTCAGAATTATCTTGTACTCATCCAACTGTTCGACCGTTACTTCATCATCTGCATAGTCATAGGCAAGTAAGAGATTGGCAAAAGCAGTGCGAAAATTATTCATGCGTTCATTGGCCAGGGCTTTAGTAAGATAGGCTTTAGCGGTAGGTTTTTTGCGTATGTTTAACTCGGCAAGCTCTTCTGCATACGCAAGCACATCGCGTTTGAAATACCTTTCGATAAGGTACTTTGCAAAAGCTAATCGCTCTTCAGGATTATCGGCTAAATACGTTTCCACATACGTGCGTAGCAAGGGTATGAATTCGGGTGTTTGTAAGGCATCAGCAAAACGCAAATCCATGACCAGTACGATGCTATCTGGATTGGTGAAATAGGTGGGGTATCGTTTCACGTAGCCTGTACTGGTGGAAGCTGTTGCTGTGTATTTCTGTTCGATGGCAAAATCCAGCAACCCATTTACAGCGTGAAGAAGATAGGCCTTGAATTCTTCTGGATAACGATTGGGTAGCATTTGATGGCCAATTACTTTACCAAAAAGATATTTGTCACGCGCACTGATGAACTGCTGTATTAACTTCCAGTTGTATTCCTCCACATACTCCTCTTCCTTTAACGATGTTAGATATTTTCTGGCGATCGCTCCTGCACGATTCGGATTTGACCACTGCAGAACAGTAGTATAGTTATACACGTTGATCGCCAGGGTGGGCTTTTTAAGATAGGCCGCTTCGTATTCTGCTGATGTATTCACACTCTTTGCCCGCGCTAAAAAATCAGTTGCATCTAATGCTCCTTCCTGGCGTTGAAGAACCTTGCCGTTCGAATCAAAAAATAATAAAGTAGGATAGGCAACAACCTTAAGAATTCTTACCTGTTCAAGATCTTGCTTTTCCGCATCAATACGAAGGGAAATAAAATGCTGATTCATATATTCAGCAACGGTGGCATCCACAAAAACTTCATTCTCCATTTGTTTGCAGGGTGCACACCAGGTAGTAAAAAAATCAACGAATAATGGTTTGCCTTCTTTCTCTGCGAGCGCCTTTGCCTCCGATAGCGGTAAAGACTGAAAAGCGATACCTTGTGCATGCAATTCCATCACGTTTGTTAAGACAAGCAACAGAAGCAAAACTGAAATTTTGAAATAGGTTGGAAACGTCTTTGCCATAAAACTCAGAAGCTATTGGTTGGGTGTAGTGCTTTGGAAATCGGAGAAAATGGAAAAGAAGATAATTGTCGATTGCTCATCATTGTTCGGTTTTCTTCTGAGGTATTTGCTTGCTGAGCTCCAACTGGCGAGCCTGTTCTTCAGGAGATAGTTGTTCGAATTTTAATGCGCCATAACGCTTCAACTTTTCATACGAACGTTGTATTGCCTCTACAAGGCTTTGACTCGATGCTAATTGTCCCCACTTTTCATCAAGCATTTTCTCGATGATGTCCGATAAAGTATTGGGGTTGTCTGCAGCTTTGCTATAATCATTATATTTAGTCAAACCTACAACACGATTGATATTTGCTTTTATCCTCCATTGATTATCATATAAATTATGAATTGTTTGAAACTGATTTGACCTCAACAATAAAACATCAATACGACCATAAGTATTTGTTGAATCTCTCGGGCAATAAACTTTGCTCCACTTTTCATCCCACGCTTTGCGGATGATTTCGAAGGGTGCATTTGGGTCGGTTTCTATCAACGCTATGACTGCTGGCTCTCTGTATCCCGCATACTTAAGAATTTGTTGCTCATAGGGAGTAAAAATATTTGCATACTTTGATTCATACACATTTTTAAACATTTTCCTGGCCCCCATACACATAATCATAAGTTCCATAGGATCAATATTAAGCCATGCATTCGGGTCAGTCTGTTGTGGGAGTGTTTCCATCTCATCCTGATAGAATGGCTTAAACGTATCCCAATACGAAACTCCACCACTCTCCAGTTGAATGGCGGTGCCTTCGGAAGGGAGCTCCATTGGTGATGGCAGTTTGATCATGATGCGCACTACATAGTAATAGGTAGTAACCGGAAGAGGCTTGCGTACTTCAGGGGTGCGCAGCCCATCAGTGGGCATGGTGAAAGAACTAA
This sequence comes from Cyclobacteriaceae bacterium, assembly GCA_041746855.1. Taxonomy (GTDB): domain Bacteria; phylum Bacteroidota; class Bacteroidia; order Cytophagales; family Cyclobacteriaceae; genus JBGTGG01. The sequence goes on from JBGTGG010000342.1 coordinate 12,489, forward strand.
AACGGTTCGGGGTAGCGTTAACAGCTGCGCTAATAAACAGCAACAGCAACATGGGTAGGATATAATTCATCGATCTTCTCATGGTTGTATTTTATTTATCTTCTTTTTTTTCTGGCACCCGAATGGAAAGTTCTAACTGGCGAGCCTGTTCTTCAGGCGATAGTTCTTCGAATTTTAATGCGCCATACGTTTTAAGTTTTTTATAAGCATCAGCAATATCATCACCTAGAGTTGGACTTGCAGCAATTTGCCCCCATTTCTCCCTTAACATTTTCTCGATGATGTCCGATAAAGTATTGGGGTTGTCTGCAGCTTTGCTATAATCATTATATTTAGTCAAACCTACAACACGATTGATATTTGCTTTTATTCTTCCTGTATTATTATACAGGTTATAAATGGTTTGAAACTGACTAGTTCTTAATAGTAAGATGTCAATATAGCCATCTGATCCTGAATCCACTGGACAATACACTTTACTCCACTTGCCATCCCAAGCATCACGAATAACCTCGAATGGTAACCTAGGATCAGCTTCTATCATTTTTATAACATCTGATTCGCTATGCCCTTCCAAGACAAGTATTATTTGCTCATAAGGAGTAAACACATTTGCCAGTTTTGTCCTATACATATTTTTTGCTAGTTTTTTTTGCATACGAACATGCCATCTCTATCTTCCTAGTCTCTATTCCAAGCCAAGCATTCGGATCAGTTTGTTGTGGCGTACTTGCTGCATTGAAATCCCACATAGAAAAACTTGTATGGTTAGTCAGGGTAATGGGCTGGCCACCGTGTGGTGCTTGTGTGGGAAGTATAGGCAGTTTAACACGCACCCGAATCCAACGCGCTTTTTGTTTTGGCTGAGGTTTGTGCCGTGGTGTTATCCTTGCCGTAGCATCTGCGGCTACAATCGTTTGTAGTGTTAGTCCATCCATGCCAGGATGAGTGCCATATACAAACGATGTAATACACAAAAAGAAGATGAGGAGGGTTGGTTTCATATGCGCAACATGTTAGACGGCTATTAAAATAGCGAATAATTTCATTAAATCTATTGTAGATAATATTTTGGAATGCAAATACCCCTTTAGCGGGATGCCGAAATTGGAATTATCTGATACATTAGTTCTCTATACCATCTCAAATATTCTACGAATGCAAAAGATTGTGTTTTATTTTTTAGTGTTGCTATTCGTAAGCAGTGGCTATGCCCAGCTGGTTCATTGCATACACGCTCTAATGACAAAGCATTTTTCGTAGTACAGACAGCTACTAATCGTAACATAACTATTTACGGTGAGGAGGAATGTGAAATAAGCAATGTTGGTGAAAGGAAGAGGCTACGGTATCTCAAATAGAAAAGCAAAAGCAGGTTGGGTGGTGATGGAGGATGGAGAGAAATAACGAGGCGGGTAGCTTGTACGATAGAGGGGCTTAAGGCTAATGTATTTTCGTGTATACTCAATGTTGAATATATAACTTTGAATAGAGACATTGGATAGGAAGCACCTTATACAAAAACTGGCAAACATGCCTAGGCTATCAAAATTAAAAATTACATTATAATTAGTCAAACCCAAAATTAATGGAGTTTCAAAATTGAACTAAAGCATAAAAAGAAATATTAGTTTTATCGACAACAATATAATTTTAATACACCAAAAAATATATCAATATTGCACTACACAATTTTTGTCGGGAGGACAAGGATTTACTTGGACAGTTTGGACTTTTTGCTCCACATAAGACACTTTAGTTGGTACCGGCTCAGGAATTTCAACGGTTGGGTTTGGGGTGTAATCATATACCTTTAATGGTGCCCAACCAGACATACTAGATAAGTTTTCTAATCGAATTCTTTCTCGCTCCTTATATTCAGCAAGGGAGATTGGTTTACTTGATGGATCCAGCATAACCTGCTGCATTCTAAAGTTCTCTTCTTCCATACTTTTTGCAGAACTCTCAAGACCTTCTGCAATGCCATTCAAAAAAGCATTAAAATTATTTTGACGGTCAATCTTTATTCTTTCTTTTGCCAAAGCTGCTCGTTTTGCCCTTTGTTGTTCTTCTATATCTGCGCGTTGTTGTGCGCTTTCCCATTTATAAGATTCTTCTAAAAGAAATTCATCATACTTCTTCATAAAATAATGGTCTTTAAACTGCTTTTCGAAAAAAGCTTGCGGACTTACTTCTGATTCACCTTTATAAAAAAACTCTACTGTTGGATTCTTTCTTTTATTCACAATTATTTTGCTTCCATAAATATCAGGAGAACATATCACTTTAGTATCTTGTTTTAATTGGGCGTACTGCAAGATATTCACACTTTGAATTAACAATTCGAAGAATTCATCGCCATTTATACCATCCAATTGCATTTTGTTCTCAGTGAAATTCCATAGGGTGTATCGAATACCTCCTTTTTCGTACTTTATCTTAACCTCATATTTCTTGTTGATTTTAACCCATCCATCCATCAAAGGAGGCTTGTTATTTATACAAATTTCAATAAATTTCTTAAACAGATCCTCCGTTCTAGAAGCCGCATAATCAATGGTCTTTGAATCCCCGAAATCATTAAAGGAGACTAAAAGGAAAATAACAAGGAAAATATTTTTTTTCAACGTCATAGGTATTTTATTTTAGAGCTAAACCGATCTTGAAACTAAAATTAGCGGATTCTACCTTGAAATTTGATCCTGAAAAATTTAGTCTTTCTTGAGGATCAGCTTTGTAGTATAAGGTTGACCATTCATATGAGACACCTAAAAGCAACCTTCCAAATGAGTTTCTATACCCGAAGCCATAATGAAGTCTAGCAATTCCAACATCAACATCAGATGTTTCATAGGATCTTAAAAGGAATTGAGGTGCGGGAGGGTCAGTAACAGATTCGAAATAAGTTTGATTATAACTGAACGTTTGCAGAAAATTGGGGCGGTATCCAATTACAGCATGAAATCCCTTTCCTTGACGTGGTGATATATATCCTGAAAATGCAGCGCCAGCAAAACCTCTATCAACATATGGATCATTGACAGGAATTGCAAACATATCAAAGCTAAAGCCAAAAATACCGTATGGATTACCGGCAATGCATAATGCATTTATAAAATTCAATCCTTCAGTACTCTCAATGTAATATGATCCAGAATAACCTTTACCAAAAATTAGATCTTTAACTTTGGATTTCTTCTTAACTTTCTCAAGTGCTTTTTTTTCGGTTTGCCCTCTTTCATTTGTCAATGAAATCTGGTCTTTAACTATTTTCGCATAAGAGCCGTTTGGGAATTTACTTAAATAGTACTCATAAGCTGCTATAGTTCCCTTAATTCTAGCTTCTTCAAAAACAGCTATATCGGTTTTACTTTGACCATTTGAACTCAGCGAAATTCCAATGAGTAGAATTACAATTAATAGATATTTATTCTTCATAATTTAACAACTATGGTTTTATATAAATCTACCGAGTTAAGTTGAGCCAATATCTTAGCAATAAATGTACACACCTGATTTCAGGCCTATATACCTCTAAAGGGGTATATTACTCTTCAAAGAAAGAAATCATTCATTTTTAAAGCAATACTCAATATTGAGTAT
>JBGTGG010000343.1:0-2975 GCA_041746855.1 Cyclobacteriaceae bacterium
GCTTCCATCGATGATATCCGGATTGAAGCGGTGAAGAAAAAAGGACAACAACTGACCGCAACAGCAAAGAAGACAAAAAAGATGATCGTAAGCTTTGAAATTCCAGCTGCTTTGCAAACAGAACTCAGTTATAAAATCACAAACCCTAGTGGAAAAATATTGACAGAAAAAAACGGCAGCATTACTTCTACGCTTATGCCTGAAGAATTGGTATTGACCGCAAGCGCAAACACAGCTCCAGCTCCAAAAAAGAAACACATCCAAATGGTATACGAAACCAAAGAAAAACTGCAGGGTGGTGTTTATGTTATTGAAGTATCCAGCAACGGACTTTACATCGGAAGTTTACAGGTTAGATTAAGGTGATTCATAGCACCTGATCTTCGTGAAAGCCCTGCTATTGCGGGGCTTTTTTGGTTTAATACACAATGGATTTTCACCTGATCAACCGGATACCCTATATTCTTGTCACCTCGATTGAAATTAGCGTGCAAAATTTTATAGATTAGGGTCCCGTACATGTGCCATTGGTGGTATGTATACGGTTGTTGTGCGTCACACGTAATTAATGGGTTTGGGGTTTATGAGATTGAACTAAAGATTGAGTACAAGTGACGAAACTGTATACAACAATAAGCCTGTCCAAATTGTTAGGCTAGGAATAAACCAAAAGATTAAGAAACATAAAAAATCCTCGAAATAATTTAAACCAACGAAAATGAAAAAAATAGCAGCCCATCTCGCTTTTGCCGCATTTCTTTTGTGCATTCCGTGTACGCTGAACCATGTACTCGCTTGCACTCGGGTAGTTTATCAAGGTCCTAATGGAACCATCATTACTGCACGCTCAATGGATTGGAAAGGGGAAATACCTGCCAACCTCTGGGTTTTTCCAAGGGGTATTGAACGCACAGGAGAGGCTGGAAAAACCTCAATAAAATGGAAGTCAAAATATGGAAGTGTCATCACCAGTTCATGGGATCTAGCCGCTTCAGATGGCATGAATGAAAAAGGACTTGCCGGTAATTTATTGTGGCTCGTTGAATCGGTCTATCCCGAATTTGAAAAAGGCAAAGACAAACGCGGGTTGGCAGTATCCCTCTGGCTACAGTATGTTTTGGACAATTTTGCAACCGTAGAAGAAGCGGTTGTTGCCTTACGGAAGCAGGAATTCGTGGTAGCTTCTGCAAACATCCCCGGCACCAATATTTTTGCTACCGTTCATTTATCCCTTTCCGATAAGACCGGAGATAACGCGATCTTTGAATACATTGATGGAAAGTTAGTGATACACCACGACCGGACCTATACTACGATGACAAATTCACCGATCTTTGAAGAACAACTTGCCATCAATACGTATTGGAAAGGTATCCCTGGAACGATTATGCTTCCCGGCACAAACAGAGCGGCAGACAGATTTGTAAGAGCATCGTACTATATTGATGCAATACCCAAAACGGATAATACTAGAGTTGCCATTCCAAGCGTTTTTGGTGTTATTAGAAACTGTTCTGTTCCGTTAGGAATATCATCGCCCACAGAACCCAACATTTCCTCGACCCGATGGAGAACAGTTGCCGATCACAAAAACTTAGTGTACTATTTCGACAATGTACTCAACCCCAACGTGGTGTGGGTAGAATTTGGTAAAATTGATTTTAGCGAAAAAGGAAAAGTGAAAAAGTTGAGCCTGGAAAACAATGAGAACTATTCCGGTGAATCCTCCATGCATTTTAAAAACACGCAAAGTTTTAAGTTTGCCGGTTTGGATTAAGTACCTGAATGGAAACAGGTCGTGAAGTTTATAAGTGTAAATCGTTGTTGAAACCAAGCCTTTTGAATCCTGAAAACGAAAGACCGAATTTATGAAGATGACTATTAAAGTATTAATAATTTTAACGTCAATACTCATTTTTACAAATTGTGGTTCTGAACGTTATACACATAAGGAATTACGGACTCAAACTATTCCCGCAGTGTTGCAGAATAAAACGTGGACACTTCGGAAAATTTACAGTGAAAAAATACTTGGCGATTCTTTCACGACAGCGTTTAATAATTCCAACGGCACAGAGATTTGTTCATTCACCTTTGAATTTGCCGACAAGGGAGAGTTAATAATGTCGTTCAAGGAACACAAATTCAAGGGAGTTTACTTGGTCAATGGGGACAAATTCAACCTTGTTTACAATGGATTTAAGGAGAAAATTATTTGGACAGGAAACCCTGAATGCAAAATCACACCAACAGAATTAGGCTATGTGTTTAACTGGAGAGAATTTGAATTTCAAGTTCAAGGACAGGAGTTGACTTTAAAAAGCAAAACGGGCGACACTTTACTAATGACAACCACTACTTAGGTGCTGAATCCTCCCGCGGAACCAAAATCCTAAATACGAAAAATAACAATTAATTGAAAAATCAATAAGCATTCGTCAGTTTATTGCACTACCAATTCTTCCCCTTCACATCATTTTCAAACTTCTCCATTCCCTTTCGGTCTTGAAGCGTAACAAATACCGTCTTTCCTTCTTTTCCGCCAAACACCAGGTTGCTACATTTTTTTCCTGTAAGTGATATTTCATTGATCTCCTCCCCTTTTGGGTTCAATACCACAACCGTTCCTTTTCCGTAGCGCGTCACATATATGTTTCCTTCCTTGTCGCACTTCATGCCATCAAAACCGTGGTCTGGAAAATCAGCGAATAAGCGCTTATTCGAAATCGCTCCAGATTCATCCACATCAAATGCCCAAATCTTGCGTTGCACACTTTCGTTTACGTACAATGTTTTTTCATCAGGACTAAGTTCGATTCCATTGGTTGTTCCCATGCTATCCGCAAGCAACGTTACTGTTTTATCGGGATCAATGCGCCAGATTTTTCCGGTGCTTGCTTTCCAGTTGGGATCACTTGCAAAAAGTTGATCGTTTTTATTGATGCATAAATCATTGGGTTGATTGAATTCATGAT
>JBGTGG010000344.1:0-2224 GCA_041746855.1 Cyclobacteriaceae bacterium
GATCGATACCTTCGGGATAATTTTCTTCTTTATTTCCGATTATTAAATCGGGTTGGAGGGCATCAATCCTTTTAAAATTGAAATTCTTCGTTCCACCAATAATTGTCTTTTCACTTTTCCAATGCTTGGGGTGGATGCAAAACTTTGTAATTCCAACTACCTGATCAGATAGCCCTAGATCATATAGCAATTCGGTTTGTGATGGAACTAAAGAAATTATTCGGGAAGGATTTTTAGGCAGGCTAATGGGGAATCCCATTTGATCGAAATGAATACGTTCATTGGCCATGAACAAAATTAGTGATGCCAGCCCTTAAAAAGAAACGCACAGAGCACACAAAGAAAGACCCTCTCTATAAAACTCTGTGACCCTGCGCGTATTTCTTATAATGCGATTCCAACCGAACCACATCGTTACTTTCGTAACTTATATCATTATTGCCATGCTTGCAAGCTGGCTGGAGATTTTTAAACTGGCATCGTTAACCGATGCCTGATTCAGCTCAAACTTAAGCTTTCCTCCGACTACTTTAAAATTTATACAACTTCCTTTTTCACCAAGTCCGTTACCATCGGTAATTGTTAAAACCGATTTTCCGGAAATGTTGCCTTTAATGTTTTCAAAGTCCCGGCTTTTCGATTTGCCGAGGTAAACAACCTGGCAACTGGCCGCTTCACTTGCTGACGATATTTTCTTAATGCTATATTTTTTGCTCCCTTTTGGCTTTCCGTCATACCAAGCTTTCAAAGTATTAAAAACATCATCTTCTCCCATCACCCCCACTACAAATGTTCCGGCTTCTGATTCATTAGGCCACTGAACATATTTAATAAAGTTGTACAACATGGCTGCGTGGATCTCGTGGTTAGGTCGTTCTTGTCCAATCGAGACCGAAAAAAATGCCATGGTAAATACACATACTAAAAGTGATTTTTTCATGATTGGCTCCTTTTAAGGTTTATGTTAGGACTACTAAACTACAATTTCCAGACCAGTTAAGAAAATCCCCCCAATTTCTCGGGGGAGATTCTCACAAACAACCCATTAAATCAATATCGCCATCGCTGATAAAGAACCTGAAACTTTAAGGTTTGAGGCTTCAACAGCTTTCTGGTTTAATTCAAATTTCAACTTATTGTCAACAGTCTTAAAGTTGATACCACTTCCCCTCTGCCCTAAGCCAGATTTGTCGGTGATTACTAATGTGCTTTGACCCTTTGTTTTGCCATTAACCGCATCAAATTCACCACTCTTATTGGTATCAATGAATACCACGTGGCAATTGGTCATTTCTGCAGCAGAATTAAACTTCTTAATAACGAAGGTCTTGCTTCCTTTTGCTTTTCCACCATACCAGCTGTTTAGCGTGTTGTACATGTCATTGTTGCCAATAACACCGATTACAAACTCGCCTCCGGTTGAATGATCAGGCCATTGTACGTAACGTACGAAGTTATATACCATCATTGAGTATACTTCGTGAACAGGTCTATCCTGCGCTGAAGTTGCTCCTGCAAGGAACATAATGGCAATTACTAAGGCTCTTTTAAATGCTTTCATGTCTATTCTTTTTTTTAGGTTGATTGAATTGATGACACAAAAGTACGCCCTCCCAGCGTACTGGAAGGGCGAATAATGAATGGTTCCTTTCGGATGTAAGATTTTATTATTTTTTCACTTAATGTAGTTGAAGTTGTGTCCTGGTTTCAATTGTAATAAGAACTCATAAATCAGGTTTATTACACTCTCTACATCATCTTTATGAACAGTTTCAACTGTGGTGTGCATATATTTTAACGGTAAAGAAATAAGTGCAGAAGCCACGCCTTCTGCTGAGTATGCAAAAGAATCTGTATCGGTTCCTGTACTTCTTGAAACTGCTTGTCTTTGAAACGGTATTTTCCTTTTTTGGGCCGTTTCCAGTACCATTTTGAGAACGTTGTTATGTACCGCGGGGCCATAACATAACACCGGTCCGGAGCCACATTTCTGATGACCGCTTTCTTTTTTGTTGTACATAGGCGAACATGTATCGTGGGTTACATCTGTACAGATGGCAACATCCGGCTTCAACCTCCTCGAAATCATTTCAGCACCACGAAGCCCGATCTCTTCCTGAACCGCGTTGACTACATATAAGCAAAAAGGAAGTTTCTTCTTTTTTTCTTTCAGTCTGCGGGCTACTTCTGCAATCATAAATCCACCCATCCGATTGTCAAGCGC
>JBGTGG010000345.1:0-3828 GCA_041746855.1 Cyclobacteriaceae bacterium
TGCATACGAAGCAAAGAGTTTGATACCAAGTATTTGTATTACCAACTCAACAGGCACGAACATTTTTTGGCTTTCAATAACGGAGAGAACCAAACCAATCTTAGAAAGGGTGATATTTTAGATTGCCCCTTAATCAAACCTTCCATCGAAGAACAAGAAAGAATTGCTTCTGAATTAGAATTAGCAATGTCAGAGACAAAGAAACTTGAAGACATATTTCAGAAAAAAATTGATATGGTGGAAGAATTAAGGATAGCTATTCACCGAAGAGCTTTTGAAAACGAATTAATCGAAACAGAATAATATGCATTTTTTCTACCTAGACGAAGCAGGATGTAATTTGAGAGACATTCAAAATGATGAAGCTCCAATCTTTGTGTTGGGTGGAATTATTGTAAAAGATAAAGGTTGGAATAAAACACATGGAGAATTTGAAAAAATCATCAATGCCTATTTCAATAACGCAGTTCCAAACAATTTTGAATTGCATTCGCACGAATTGTTGAGTCCAAATGGAGACGGGCATTTTGCAGGTCATGACAGAGCAAGACGAAACAAGTTAGCTCTTGACCTTTTAACACTTTTACAAACTCGTGGGCATCAGGTTTTCCTTCATGCCATTGATAAAAACAGGCTTCATGCTTATGATGTTGCACCTATTCGCAACAAAGACCATGTTGAGCTAAAAACACCTTATCTGCTTTGCTACGACAATGGAATAACAACCATTGAATGGTTTGTAAAAGCAAGACTTGGTTCTACGGCAAGGGGCATGGTAATCATTGACGAAAAAGACGGATTAAAAACCGAAATAGAAGAACTCACCAAACACAGACGTTTTAACCCAACCAAAACAAAGCGGGTTAAATGGATTTCAGAATTTAGTTATCCGATAGATTCTGAAAAGAACCCAATGGTTCAGTTAAGTGATTTGGTTTGCTACACAAGCAAAAAATATTTAGGAATTGAGAACGGCTACCACGATGCTTATCCAAGAGCAGCTAAGGAGTTTTTCAGAGATTTATATTCAATAATTGACGACCGCTTAATTAAAAAGGGAATTGTGCCAGAAGAAGGCAGACATGCACCTGCGTTCAATGACTTTATGAGAGATGTAACTCCTAAGCCAAGAAACGGTTGGAAAACAAGACAGTATTAGCATGAACGAAACCGAAACAAGAGCAGAGTATATTGACCCAGCTTTAAAAGAAGCAGGTTGGGGCGTTGTGGAAGGAAGTCGCATTCGCATGGAATTTCCTATCAATAAAGGTCGGTTAATCGGTCATGGTCAGCGAAGCAAGCCCGATAAAGCGGATTATATTCTGCAATACAAAAACAGAAATCTTGCAGTAATCGAAGCGAAAGCAAGAGATAAATACTATACCGAAGGCGTTGGTCAAGCCAAAGATTATGCAGGTCGTTTGCAAGTCCGCTTCACATACAGCACCAATGGTTTGCAGATTTATAAAATCGACATGGAGCAAGGAACTGAAGGTGATGTAAACACCTATCCTACTCCAGACGAGCTATGGGAAATGACTTACCCAAAATCTGATGAACCTGAAGCAATTCTTGCCGAAGAATGGCGTGAGAAATTATTATCAGTCCCGTTTGAAGACCGAAGCGGAACATGGCAACCACGTTACTATCAAGAGAATGCCATTACTAAAGTATTGGAAGCCATTTCGGAAAACGAACAACGCATTTTATTAACCCTTGCCACAGGAACAGGAAAAACGGCAATTGCTTTTCAGATAGCTTGGAAACTGTTTCAGGCAAAATGGAACATCAACAAAGACGGACAAAGAAGCCCAAGAATTTTATTCTTAGCCGATAGAAATATATTGGCAGACCAAGCATTCAATGCGTTCTCAGCATTTGAAGAAGATGCTTTGGTTCGTATCAATCCTGCTGACATCAAAAAGAAAGGGCGAGTGCCTAAAAACGGAAGTGTGTTCTTTACCATTTTCCAAACATTTATGAGTGGGCCAAACGATACACCTTACTTTGGCGAATATCCCGCAGACTTCTTTGATTTCATCATTATTGACGAATGTCACCGTGGTGGAGCAAATGACGAAAGCAGTTGGCGAGCCATTATGGATTATTTCAAACCTGCTGTTCAATTAGGTTTGACCGCAACACCCAAAAGAACCATAAACGCAGACACTTACGACTATTTTGGTGAGCCTGTTTATGTCTATTCCTTAAAAGAAGGAATCAATGACGGATTCTTAACACCTTTCAAAGTCAAGCAAATTGATACGACTATTGACGAGTATTTATTCACTTCGGACGACACGGTAATAGAAGGCGAAATTGAAGAAGGCAAACGCTACACCGAAGCGGAAATGAACCGCATTATTGAAATCAAAGAGCGTGAAGAATATCGGGTAAAGATTTTCATGAGCCTGATTAATCAAAATGAAAAAACTTTGGTTTTCTGTGCTACTCAATTACACGCTTTAGCCATTCGAGATTTAATCAATCAATTTGCAGAAACAACCAATCCAAACTACTGCCATCGAGTTACGGCAGATGACGGAAAATTGGGAGAACAGCATTTAAGAGATTTTCAGGATAACGAGAAAAGCATTCCAGCAATTCTAACAACTTCACAAAAGTTGAGTACAGGAGTTGATGCACCTGAAATTAGAAACATTGTACTGCTTCGCCCAATCAACTCAATGATTGAGTTTAAGCAAATTGTTGGTCGTGGTACACGGTTGTTTGACGGTAAAGACTATTTCACCATCTATGACTTTGTAAAGGCACACCACCATTTTAGCGACCCTGAATGGGATGGCGAACCCGAAGAACCTGAAACACCGACACCAAGACCACAGCCACAACCTTGTGATGTTTGCGGACAAAGACCTTGTATTTGTGCTCAAGAACCGCCACCAGAGCCTTGTCCTGTTTGCGGTTACAGCTATTGTCGTTGTGACAATCCACCAAGAAGAATGACCAAAGTAAAATTAGCTGACGGCAAAGTGAGACAGTTTCAACACATGGTAAGCACTTCGTTTTGGAGTCCAGACGGTAGACCAATTTCAGCAGAAGATTTCTTACGTTCACTATTTGGTGCACTTCCTGATTTGTTTAAAAATGAAGATGAATTAAGAACCATTTGGAGTAAGCCTGACACGAGAAAGAAATTACTCGAAGAACTTTCAGAGAAAGGATTTGCAAAGCAACAACTGCAAGAATTTCAAAGAATCTTAAACGCAGAAAATAGCGACTTGTATGATGTTTTGGCTTACATCGCTTTCCATGCTGACATCATTGAACGAACTACCAGAGCAGACAGAGCCAAAATTCATTTAAACGACTATGACCCGAAACAACAGGAGTTTTTAAACTTCGTGTTGAGCCAATATGTAGAACAAGGCGTTGATGAGTTAGACGACACCAAATTGGGTGACTTGCTTGTTTTGAAATACAATGCTATCGGAGACGCTAAAAAGGAACTTGGAGACATTCCGTCAATCAGAAATACGTTCATCGGATTTCAAACTTATCTGTACGACAAAAGAGCTGCGATTTGATGAAAAGAATTGACATAAAACCCAACGCTTCACAGCCACACACATTGTCAAGCCGCACGAGCCAACGCACAATCCAAAGCTTGCCAAAGAGTGTGTCTGCCCCAACGCACGGACGAAGAAAAATAAAGCACGAAAGCACAATTGAGTAGACGGCTCCGCCATTGAATGACGGAGTGCGCCTCTCACACCACCGTACGTACGGGTCTCGTATACGGCGGTTCGTAAATTGATGGGTTCAATTCCATGTAAAGTTTTAACATTGCTTGGTAGCCCCTTTGTT
>JBGTGG010000346.1:0-2623 GCA_041746855.1 Cyclobacteriaceae bacterium
GCATCCGGGTACCTACCGAAATATAATTTCAATCAATCTACTTTCTGGATATTCAGCCGGAACAGATTTGTTGGAGATCGGATTGATTTCGAACCATACCGAATTGGAAGTGCGCGGATTGCAATTTGCAGGAATTGCCAATACTGTTGGCATCAATGCTTTTGCGGGATTGACAGACAAAGAAAAGGCTGATAAAATTCGAGCCGGTTTTGAAGCCAACCTTACAGGGGGACAGTTTGCCGGGTTTTCAAATATTGTGATCACCAATGTTTTTGGTTTTCAGATCGCTGGGTTTTCGAATACTGCTTGTGGTGCGTTGTTTGGACTACAACTGGCAGGGGTAGCGAATGTGGTGCATAAATATTCTTTCGGTGTTCAACTTGCCGGGCTGGTGAACAATTCACATGATTCGATGGATGGTATTCAGATTTCGACTTTGTTTAATCACACCACGGGTGGGTTGTATGGTGTGCAAATTGGTGCCTTCAACAAAGTGGGTTTTATTGAAGGGGTAAATTCGTATGCCAACAATGATCCCACGGGCTTGCAAATGGGTTTGTTCAATTACGCAAAAAAGATGAATGGTTTCCAGATTGGGTTGATCAATTTTGGTAAGACGATGCAAGGCACACAAATCGGGTTGATCAACATCTATCAGGGTGGAAAAGATATCGATACGCGGGATGGTACTTCGGTGGGACTGTTGAACATTGGTAACCATGTTTTTCTGGCAGCCGGTGGAAACGAGCTGTTTAATATGCAGACAGAATTGTCTTCCGGTACTTTTAAGAATGGTAGGATTTTGCTAGAGATGAAGAATAAATATGTGATGAACGAATTGATTTATGCCCAAAACTATAGAGCGATTGCATTTAACAATGCTGCGTGGGCGATTGGCTATGGATTAAAGAAATATTATTTCAATCGTTCTACTTTTCCAGGTAGGGGCGAGTATTGGTTTTTCTCCTATGGTGCGCAGTGGATGCATGTCAATGACGAGTTGAAAAAATTCAAAAAGGACTTGAGTTTATTAACACGACTTGGAGTAACAGTAGGATCAAAGGTGCATCCAAAGCTGAGTTCTCTTTATGTATTTGGTACGATTGCTTACAATACTTATTGGAATCAGGATGGCAACAGCATCGCACCCTCATTTTTAAGAGCGGAAATAGCGTCCGGTAAAAATCATTTTGAATTCTGGCCAGGGATTTCGGCTGGTGTGATGATACATTAGTACTTACGCTAACGTATGGAGAAACCTATGTTGGTAGCGCTTACCGTTTAGTAGACTTGGATTAATACATCAGTTGGAATATTCAACTTTTCGTGGAGTTGTCTAATCATTTCCAACGATAGCTTTCTTTTTTTACTCAGTATTTCACTTGCCCTGCTTTTCAGTCCAACGACTTTTGCTAAATCAGTCTGCGTGTAGCCAAGTTGCTCCATTCTAAATTTTATTGCTTCAATTGGATCCGGTAAATCGATTGGAAAATGTTCATTTTCGTACTGGTCAATCAGTATACCCAATATTGCAAGTTCATCACCTTCCTTCGTGCCTTTTTTAGCGTCAAAAATCAATTCAAGTCTGTCCAACGCTTGTTGGTAGTCTTTTTTGGTTTTTATGGGTTTTAAATTCATGTCTTCAAATTTTAGTGGCATCAATCCTGTCGTATTCTTTATGGGTTCCAATAAATCGGATCCACAACATTTGATAGGAGAAATTAATCTTAACAATTAGTCGATAGTTGTTTCCTTTTATATTAAAAACAACTCTATTCTTTCCAAGAATGCTTGCTGTCGGATACTCTTTCTTAATTTCGTTGGTATTTTTCCATTCACTCCTTTCAGCTTCGCGATACCATGATTTAAGTTGTTGTTCGTAGTCCGAATATTTTGTCCAAAACTCTCGTAGTATCTTCTTTGCAATTACTCTCAAGTATTAAATCTTTTGTCAAAGATACAACAAAGTTCCCATAATGGGAAATTATATTTTTATTTTTTTCCTAACCTCTGATCTGGAATTTGAGTTAGGTTTACGTTCTACTCATCTTTCAGCCCCAACTTATCAATGAGTTTATATTTGGCCTGACGGCTCTCCCATCTTTCCCTGGCGAATTTCTGCATATTGGTAACGGTATCTTTTTCGTCAACGATTTCCAATCCCAGTAAGGTTTCAATGATATCTTCCATGGTTACAATTCCATCCAGCCCTCCGTATTCGTCAACGATTAATGCTATGTGCTCCTTTTTTTCCAATAGCCTTTCCCATAAGGTAAACAATGCAACAGTCTCTGGAACAACAGTGATTTCGCGTTTGATATCGGTTAGTTTTAAAGATTGGTTGCCTTCTGCTAATTTTTCAAATACTTGTTGTCTAAAAACGTATCCGCTGATGTTTTCGTCATTTCCTTTGTAAATAGGTATCCGTGAAAATTTCAGGTAGTGTTTGTTTTCGAGAAAGTCTTTGAGCGTCAGGTTCTCATCCGCTGCCACCACTACCACTCGGGGGGTCATGATCTCTGTTACTTTTACATTTTTAAGCTTTAGTAAATTTTGAATTATTTTACATGATAGTCCGTAAAGATACCTAACTGACAGAAGCTGTCTAAGCTATTGGTGACCT
>JBGTGG010000347.1:0-7199 GCA_041746855.1 Cyclobacteriaceae bacterium
TGGGAATTTTCAGGTGTGTTTTTTAGAATGCCCGTGATCTTATACTCTATATCGTCATACATGAGTGAATTGGAGAAAGCTTCGGAAGTGCTTGAAAAAAACTTTAGTGCTGTTTCTTCTGTAACAAGCATTGAATTCGGATTATCAAGACAGCTTGCACGATCGCCTTGCATTAATTCATAATCGAAAATTTCCAGAAAGGTGCTATCAACAAAAGCCAGGTTTTGTAAAATAAAGCGATCCTCCCCATTAATGATCAACGGGTTGTTTCTGCCCATGAATCGGGTATAGTTTTCCACCTCGGGAAATTCCTTCAAAATATTAGGCCCCATTCCCGGCATGGACAACGCCACCTTCTGTTCGTTGGTACCCGGAAAATTCTGTACCTCATCTAACCGATAGATGGTTTTATTTTTTGTATGAAAAGCATCAAAACTTTTTTCATCTGCAACAAAAAGATAGATCACCATACAAGCCGCAAGACCAATGGCGAGACTAAAAATGTTAATGAAGGAGTAGAGTGGATTTTGACGAATGTTACGAATGGCGATGTTTAGGTAATTTCTTAGCATGAGTAGAGAGGTTTATTAAGGATAAGATACTCAGTGCTTGGGAAATAGTTTCAATTGTCGATAAGTATTTTATTTTTTCCTGAAACTTCGTTCGATTACGGACAACTATTATAGACTAGACATAGAACGCAACCAGTACTTTAGGTAGTGAAATAAAAATAAAAGAACGCAATCCCATCGATGATCTGACAGGATTGCGCTCACCCTCTTCCCTTAGATAATCGGGGATTAATCAGTAGTGGTTGCGTCTTTTACATTTGAGGCAACGGAAACTGTAGAACCTTTTTTCGCATATAATCGATAGAAGTATTCGGTTTCAGCTGTTAGGTCTGTTACAACAAAGGAGGTACCCGTTACTTCTTTTTTTGAGTAACCAGTAACGGTTGTTGCAAAATCATCCTCAACCGAAACATCAAGTAAATATTTATCGGCACCCGTTACTGCTGTCCAGTTTACTTTAAAAGATTCATCCGTGATCTCCGTTGCTTCGCCAAGCGTTGGTGCAGCTAAAGGAGTCGGATCATCATCATCTTTACAAGCGCTAAAGATCACAAGGAGCATGAATGCCAACGAGAGCATGGAGAATAATTTTTTACTTCTTTCGAACATTTTCATTGGTTTAAAAAATTAAGTGAGAAATTTGTTTTAATACACGCCTTTGACTCACCCATTTTTAAAATGGTTGGAATGAAATTTTGAAATAGTAAGAAATATTTTTTTTATAGAAAGATTCAGTGGTTTTTATACAATACCGCCAGGCATACACGTTATACTACATTTTATAAATGTGTATTTTATTTACTGATTTTTAATAAGCCTTTCTAAAATTTCAGCTTTCTTGTCGCGGCTGATGGGGAGTTTTTTATTGCCGATAATAATTTGATTTCCATCGATGGCGGCAATGGCTTTTACAGAGGCAATGTATGATTTGTGAATGCGGATAAAGTGTATGGAGGGCAAGGTCTCTTCAATCGATTTCATTCTGAGAAGCGTTACATACTTTTGTGATGCGGTATGGATCACTACATAATTTTCCATTCCTTCCACATATAAAATATCCTGAAAGTGTATCTTTTCAAATCTGAAATCTACTTTCACAAAAAAATAATCCTGTACGGGTGTTACTTCAGTTGATCCCGTTTTCGATTTTAGAAGGAAGTAGTCCCGCGCTTTGTTCACAGATTTTAGAAAGCGATCAAACGGAAAAGGTTTTACGAGATAATCAATAACATCCAGTTCATATCCCTGCAATGCGAAATTTGGATACGCTGTGGTCATCACCACCATCGGAGGCTCTTTTAGCGATTTTAAAAAATCAATACCACTAAGTTTGGGCATATGGATATCCAGAAACATTAAATCGATTGGTGTTGAAGCAAGTACTTTATTTCCTTCGAGGGCATCTTCACATACTGCAACAACTTCAAGAAAATCTATATCTTTTATAAACATGAGTAGCCCTTCCCGCGCCAAAGGTTCATCTTCAACAATCATGGTTTTTATTTTCAGGCTCATGATACGGGAATGGTTAAGGTTGTGCGATAGTAATCTTTCTTTTTCTCAATCGTTAATATATGCGTATCGGAGTATAGAATGTCCAATCTTCTTTTTAGATTTTTAAGCCCGATTCCACCAATACTTGCCGAAGGTTCGTCATCAATGGTGTTATAGAATGACGCTTTTAATTCTCCATTCTCACGTGCAAGTGTTGCTTCTATTTTATTGTGGTCGTGATGGGAAACATGCTTGAAGGTATTCTCCAGCAACGGCATCAGCAGAAAGGGAGCAATCTGAAAACCGTGCAGGTTATTATCCAACGATAACTCAAATTTTACCTTTTCACCCCTTCTCAATTTCTCAAGTTCAATATAGTTTTTAATATACTCCAGTTCTTGCTCAATGGAGATAAGGTTGTCGGATGTTTCATACAATTGAAAGCGCAGTAAATCTGAAAGCTTAATTAATGTTTCCGCAGCTTTTTCAGGGTCTTTCCGAATAAGGATGTAAACACTATTGATGGTGTTAAAAAGAAAGTGTGGATTTACTTGTGCCTTTAGGTATTGTAATTCCGATTCAACCCGCTGTTGTTCTACCAGCTTATTTTGACGGTCGGCACGCATTTTATCAACAAAAAACTTTGCTCCGCACAGCAAGCCTGTCATCATGGTAGTGGACATAAATGCCATCCAAAAATAACCCCCAGCCCCTATTGATATCGCCTCGGGTATATTTTTGAAGGTAAAGTATAAACTAAAAGCAAGGCCAATGCTCAGCAGCACCATACTTCCCATTGAAAGACCTACAAATAATATGTATTTTCTTTTGAGGAGAAAATTCGGAATGAGATAATAGGCCGTTAGATAAAAGGCAATTGCGTTAAATATAAAGTATTGAAAAATTACCCATACCAACATTTTAAAGGGGTACATATTGTAATAGGGGATCATCCAAAATCCAAAGTACCCAATCCAAAATAAGATGTGGTGTGCTTTATAGCGATAGAGTTTTTTCCAAATACCAGTCGACTGATTCATACGCATTAAAAGTACCGCGAAAGAGGGTTTTATTCAAGCGTCATTGACAAACGGTAGGGTTTTATTGATGAAATGAAAATCCGATCATCGTTTTACCCGGAAAGGATAACGATAAGGTATTTGTGCAGTTGATCAACTTATTAATACGGTTGGTCAATATAATTATTGATGCTGGCATTCATCCAGCACTTTTGAGCATGTTTAATTCAAATCGAAAGAAATTATGAAAAAGCTATTCTCATTACCGGTAATCGGATTATTGGCCACCATGTTATTCGCATATGGTGTGGCGAGCGCACAAACGTATTTTACAGTAGAAGTAAAAGGCAAGGGCCAGCCCATGATTTTGATCCATGGCTTGTTTTGCAATGGCGAAGTTTGGAAAGAAACAGTTGAGCATTATCAGGATAAATATGAATGTCACATTCTCACCTTGGCGGGATTTGGTGGGAATGCTCCTAAGCTTTCTGAAAATTTCCTAGAGCAAGTGAAAGACGATGTGATTGGTTATGCGAAGAGCAAGAAAATGAAGCAGCCCGTGATTATGGGACATAGCATGGGTGGATTTATTTCTTTTTGGGCAGCGGCAAGCGCTCCTGACCTTTTCGAAAAAGTGATTGCTGTAGATGGATTACCGTTTATGCCCGAAATTCAAATGCCTGGGGCAACATCCGAATCGATGAAAGGTATGGCGGAAGGTGTTCGGTCACAAATGAAAAACCAAACCCCTGAACAAACCAGACAAAATCAGGGTATGTATTTACAAAACATGATCATTTCCAAAGAACGCATTGAACAGGTTACTGAAATTGCGACCAAAGCCGATGTTGCCACACAAGCTGAAGTGATGTATGAAATGTTTACGATTGACTTGCGGGAGAAAATAGCAGCAATAAAAAGTCCGGTTCTTTTATTAGGTGCGTGGGCTGCTTATAGCCAATACGGAGTGACGCGCGATACTGCGATGGCCGGCTACTCCCGACAAGTAAAAAATATTTCAAATTGTGAAGTAGCATTGAATGACACGGCCAGACACTTTATTTTTTATGATGATCCGGAATGGTTTTACAATAAAGTTGATACGTTCTTAAATAAGGAGATGTAAGCCAGGTTTTTGGTTTATGAAAATAGCCCGCACATTTAATATGCGGGCTATTTGTGTTTGGAACAAGGCGAATAAAAAATGGTTATATTAGAATCTTAAAATGATAAACTATGTTTAAACTTTTTCTTGCCTCCCTATACGTTCTTGTGTGTTCTTCAGCTATAGGCCAAACTGGAAAAGTGTTTGATAACCTGACGGTGAAAAGCACCATCTTAAAAAGCGACCGCAAGTTTGCCATTTATTTGCCTCCGGATTATGAGACTTCCCAACGCAGTTATCCGGTGTTATACTTATTGCACGGAGCGGGCGATGATCAAACCGGTTGGGTTCAATTTGGTGAAGTGTTGCGCATCACGGATCAGGCCATTAAAGATGGAACGGCAACGCCCATGATTATTGTGATGCCGGACGCCAACACCGGAAAGCGTGGATACTTTAATGACATTAGTGGAAAGTGGAAGTATGAAGATTTCTTTTTCGATGAACTGATGCCCCATGTTGAGAAGACCTATCGTATAAAAGGTGAAAAAAGATTTCGCGCCATTGCGGGGCTTTCAATGGGCGGAGGAGGAAGTTTTATGTATGCATTGCATCGCCCTGATTTATTTTCTTCGGCTTGTCCGTTAAGCGCGTATATCGGCCCACTTACCGTGGATGATATGACCGCCAGGTTAAAAAGGGAAGGTGAGACATACGATGAGAAAGCTGTTCAACCGTATTTTGAAAAACACAATGCACTTTCCTTGATCAATAGCATGGATGCAAAAGATATAAAATCTGTGCGTTGGTTTATCGACTGTGGTGATGATGATTTTTTATATGAAGGAAATAGTTTGGTGCATATTGCAATGAAGAAAAAAGAAATACCACACGAATTCCGAATTCGTGATGGCGCACACAACTGGACGTACTGGCGGGAATCCTTGCCGGTGGTGCTGGGTTTTGTGTCGGATGCGTTTCATCAGTATTGATTGGAGGATGTTGATCAGTTATGAGGATTTTTTGAGCCTAAAGTATATGTTAGAAACACTCATAATACGTATGCAAAGAATTTGTAATGCATTAAGGAAGAATTAAACGAAATAAATATGAGCGAGTTTGTAAGACTATTGACTAGTAGTTCAATAATTATAAATAGGATTGCTTCTATTCTAGAGCAAAAAGATATTCCGGTATTAATTAAAGACAATACTGAATCAGCGAGATTAGCTGGTTTTGGAGCATCACAAGATGACGTAGATATATATGTTAATAAGTCTGACTTTGAGAAAGCTCAGAAAGCTATTCAAGTGTTGGAGGAAGAAGATTAGATAAAAAAGATTGAGAATTCCTGACCGTGCTGTCAGGTCTTTCGAACTGACATTGAATAAAATTTAACGTTAGCAATTATGGGAAATAGGCAATTGCGTATATTCGGATGTTACCTGCAAGGCTAACAAACTACCGTACAGACATCAGCGGAATTACAAAGCGAATAAACCAAGCCTACCCACATCCCAAAAAATTGACTAAGACAAAAGTTGTTTTGACTAAATCTGTTTTTGAAAGTCGTTGTAATTTTACATCATATAAAAAGACAAAAAAATGGAATTAAAAAACAGCACAGTCCTAATCACAGGAGGAACAAGCGGAATCGGTTTAGAGTTTGTAAAACAACTTACTGCACAAGGAGCAAGTATTATTGTTACAGGTCGCAACCTAGACAAACTAAATGAAACTAAAAAACAGTTTCCGAAAATTTCAATTTTTCAAAGCGATGTTAGTAACTCAAAAGACATTGAACAACTTTACAAAAGCGTTACGAAACAATTTCCAGAACTAAACATGATCATCAACAACGCAGGAATTATGCGTAACATTTCTTTGCAAGACGCAAGTTTGGATTTGGAAAACATTACTCAAGAAGTTGAAACAAACTTGTCGGGCGTAATTAGAATGAACCACCAATTTATACCGTATTTGAAAACAAAAACAGCAGCTGCCATCCTAAATGTTACTTCGGGTCTAGCATTTTTGCCTTTTCCGCTTTCGCCTGTTTATAGTGCAACAAAAGCGGGTATTCACGTCTATTCGAAAGTTTTGCGATTACAATTAAAAAATACAAGTGTGAAAATATTTGAACTTGCACCACCTTTAACAGATACGACTTTGATGAACGCCTTTACAGCTGACATCGACAAGGATAGTGCAGGCCCGGCTATGAAAGTTGAAAAAATGGTTAGTGTTGCAATTAAGGGACTTTTGAAAAACAAGTTTGAAATTAAACCAGGAATGTCAAAGGCGTTGTACTTGATGGGAAGAATTGCACCAAACTTTTTCCTAAATTTCATGGACAAAACCCTGGAAAAAGCCAAAGCAAAAAAGAAATTAAATTTGCAATCATGAAATCAGTAAGAATAAAAACAATTACGGATTTTAATCGCTCCCGGAATTTACCAAAACCCGAACATCCACTAATCAGCATTATTGATTATGCTGATTTGAAATTCAGCGAAGAAGAAAAAGGACAAAAACTAAGTGCCATTTTTGATTTTTATTTGATTTCCATAAAACGTAATTTGAGCGGAAAACTGCAATATGGGCAACAACAATACGACTTTGACGAAGGCGTCATGTCCTTTATAGCACCAAACCAAGTGTTTGGCATTGAAGTTTTCAAAGAAGAAATCAAAAACCAATCGGGTTGGATTTTAATGATACACCCCGATTTTCTTTGGAACACATCATTAGCAAATAATATAAAGAAATATGAATACTTTGATTATTCGGTAAATGAGGCGTTTTTTCTTTCAGAAAAAGAAGAAACGACAATTAACAGTATCGTTGAAAATATCAATCAGGAATACCATTCAAACATTGACAAATTCAGCCAAAACATCATTATCTCACAAATTGAAACATTGTTGAATTTCACGGAACGTTTTTATCAACGACAATTCATCACTCGAAAAATCAGTAATCATCTAATTCTTGACCGATTAGAAAAGC
>JBGTGG010000348.1:0-2775 GCA_041746855.1 Cyclobacteriaceae bacterium
TTCATTCATACTAAAAAGACATTTTATGAACGGGGATGATGAAGAAGAGTTTATCGATCCAAAGGAACTCCCTATCTACAAAAAGGGTAAAGAAATCTTCGATGTCGTGCATCAGATTACAAAACTTATTCCTGAGGAAAACGAAATGCTACAATGCATAAAGGACAAATGATTGCCGATGCGGCTCTATTAACGGTAAAAATAGCCGGAGCATCCAGTGCCGGACTGTATGATATGAAAATGGAAGCAGCAGCCATCATTCGTAAAGCTGCCAGAGACCTGATGGTACAGAATCACAGTCTGGAAATGTTTGGGTTCAAAGAGGCGCACTATTTTCAAATTGTAAGGGACTTAATCGAAGAATACCGGCTGTTGTTTATCGATTGGGTCAATAGCTTTGATCAATGGGATTACATGATCGACCGTTGGGGATTATTTAATCCACCCGGTGTAGGTCCTTTTGATAAGGATCCTGACGATGATATTCCTTTTGGTGATGAAAGATAGAAGGGTAAGGTTTGGATAATTCTCTCTTGGCGGCTACAAGGTTAGATTAGAAGTTTTAGATGTTGGTAATCCTACAAGGGTTTGAACTAGAAAGTTTGTCATAATATTTTTTATCTGATACGCCATAAACATACCCACGCTAAAATGTGACAATGCCTTACAACCTGCGTAAGTGCCAGGCAACGACAAATTATAAATGCATAAAAGGTTATACTCCACCTAAATATGGGGAAATAATTCTTCAACCCACCCTACCCTTTCCACACGTTTCAAAGAAATCTGGATGAGGATTCCTTCAATTTTTAGCTGTAATGAATTTTCCGCTATGCTGAAGCTATTGGCCGTTGCTTTGATACAGATTGTGTACAAACATGATATTTAACCCTAAACAAAAATAGTAATGGAATCAAAAAACTTACTGAATGGAATATTGGTAGGAGCTGCCGTTGGGCTTGCCATTGGAATTTTAATTGCCCCACACAGCGGGAAAGAAACCCAAAGAAAAATTCTCGATGCAACGGATCGGTTCACCCACGATATAAAGCAAACACTCCTTGACTCAGTCTCTGAACTGAAAGCTAACCTGATGCAAACCATGAACAAGATAGATCTCATTCCTTCTTCGGAAGTGGATCAACTATCGGCTAATAACTGACTTTCTTTAAATCTTTAATACAAATCTTTAATACCTAAAAAAATGAAAACAGCAACGAAAAAAAAACCAGCTAAGTCCGCTACAACTGCTAAGAAAAAAGGCACAACCAAGTCCTCAAAGGAAACCCTTACAGGAATTCTTGAAGACTTACTTAAAGACACTTATTGGGCAGAAAAGCACCTCACGAAAGCATTACCGAAAATGGCGAAGGCATCACATAGTGAGCAATTAAAAAAAGCCTTTGAAGACCACCTGAAAGAGACGGAGGAGCATGTTGCACGACTTGAAAAATGTTTTGAATTAATCGAAAAAAAACCAGTTGCCAAAAAATGCGAGGCAATGGAAGGCCTCGTTAAAGAAGGATCCGAGATTATCAAGGAACATTATAAAGGTGATGCGCGGGATGCGGCCCTTATCGCAGCAGCACAAAAAGTTGAACATTACGAAATGTCAGCATATGGTACGATGCGCACCATGGCAAATGTATTGGGGTATACTGAATGCTCAAAAATCCTTGAAAAAACAAAAGATGAAGAGTATGGCGCTGACGAAAAACTGACAGCGTTGGCAGAAAAAATTAACATGTTGGCTGCCCAGGATCAAAACGGTAAATAACGTCCTGGCTACCTTAATTTGGAATAGAACTAATTTTCATAAAACCTAACGCGGGGAATTCAGACATCATGCTAAACTTAGTAGATGGAACAATTGTCTATGTTCTCATCGGTGGAGATACAGTGATGGATGAGGATACTTTTTTTGCCATACCTTTTGAATCCCTTCAGGTGGATTATGAGCGACATGCATTTATTCTTCAGCCTAAAGATGAATTTAAAATGCATCTGGGTATGGCAAAAATAATAGGCGAAAGAAAAGTATAGGACACATTGTGTTGATACAGCTCAGCAAATAAGATACTGCTTTCAAAACCGCAAACGACTTGGGCAGCACCCAATTCTGCTGGCGGTTAATACAGGCAAATTATTGATCTTTAAACTATACTAAAGGCATAGCAAATGAACTTAAAGAGAATTTTTGGAGCACTCCTCACCGTGCTGGGAATCGTAGGGTTGATCTACTCCGCCATCCGGTTTGTTAGCAGCAACGGGGCGAACGACCTTAAAACACTGATTACTTTTGGAGTTTTGGGACTACTATTCTTTATAGCAGGGTTAAGTTTAATACGCACAACAAAGGATGAAGCGTAGGTTTGTATAAAAAAAGATCAGCGTTCTCTGCAAGAAACGCTGATCGAGATTAAAGCTAATGCACAAAGGATTTAGCTTCTTTACAATTCGCGCTGCTAATCCGTAACACCTTACATACTTCAAAGGGATGATTAGAAGTTTATATTCATCTACCGAATCAACATCGTGTTTATAATTCCAGTATTCTAATCATTGAAATTCTCGTGGAATTAATGCTATAAGTTTGCCGGGTCCGTTAGTTGGCCCAGAAACAAAATGGCTCCAGTATGCTTTTCGCGAATCATAAATAGAAATGGTTTGTCAATAGTGATCTTCATGGGTTTGGTTGGCCCCACACTAGTCATTTCCACTCCAATGGCTGTTGCTGCCGCAGCTTCTGAACCTTCTTCATTTACCTCCAGAAAG
>JBGTGG010000349.1:0-1518 GCA_041746855.1 Cyclobacteriaceae bacterium
GCGCCTGATTTTTCTATTTCTGATTTTGTAATTGTATAGCTGGATAACGGGGCGTCAAATAAGGTTTCGCTTTTCTTTGATGCGGAGTTAATAGGAATGTTCATTAATTCCTCCAAACTCAATGAAAACATATCATCCTCAGTTGTGTCTTGGGCCCATGTTGGAACAGAGAGGACAAGGAGCCCCACCATGCATAGCCACTGGTTAAATTTCATCATTTTGTTTTTTTGGTTTAACGGCAGCAAAGATGAGGTGCTATTGTTGGATGTTTGAACGGATACTATTCAAAACCTTACATCAATGATAATAGCGTAGTTTATTGATGCTCAGCTCGGTAAATTCACTTCTTTTGTTGATGGGAAAACAGATGAAACGCAGATATGATAGGTTAAATGGCTGTTTTTGATGTTAAAGGTTTCTTTTTCCACACAAGTGAGATTCCTGCAATCGCACTGTGATATTTTCATTTTCGTGGAGGAGTTTTCAAAAACCAAACATGTGAATTTTGAATTCGGTTTTTTTTGTTTCTGTTTTTCTTATTCGGAAGAGGTTACTAACAAGTTTAGTATTTCCTTTCTTTGCTTTTCAGAACGTTTACCATACAACGTCATCACTGGCCAATATAAAAAGTAAGAAAAACCCGAAACGGCAGAACCAACTATCGGGTTGGGAATCACGAGGGCAAGGAAAACAGATAGGATAGGGATGCTTCCCATTAAAAGATTGGAAGTGATACTGACTTTTGTGTCGAATAGTTCTATTTCATTCAATTCCAACTCCAGCTTTTGTTTAAGTGCATATCGATACATGAGCATCAATATAAAAAATAGACTTGCCGCCCCGAGTCCATAAATGACCATCAATCGATTCATTTCTTCAGCGGTGATCATCGTATTGATCTCCATTCCCACATTTGTATTAACACCAAAAAGAGGGGAGATCAAACCATAGTAAATCTTAACCAGGAGTTTAGTCAGAAATTTCAAGGGGTACACATAAAAGAGCAGGAGAAAAAGCAGGATGGTATTGAGCATGACGATCCGTCCACTTCTAAATCCATAACGGATAAAAAATTTGAAATGCTCGAACCATACCAACATAATCAAGGTAATACACATTGCAAGTGGCAAAAGGTCTTGTGTGAACACCAGTAATTCCTGGAAAGTGTTAGGAGCAGATGTCGAAATAAGCAGGAGGCCAATAGCAAGGGCAAAAACGGAATCGCTGAGGGCTTCAATCCGGGTACTGTCTTCGCCACGGTACCGGAACTCTTTATTCATTCCGATGAAATGTTTTTTAACAGCGCTTCGCACCATGTTTTTTTATATTAAACCTACCATATTTGGTTGGCTTTTCAAACCTCCACTATTGCCGGGTAGGATCAAACGGAGAGGATTGTTGGTGAAGCCGAATTGCTTTTCTCGAAAGAAAAAATGCCACGATTAACGAGACAAGGGCACCGATCCAAACACCAGGGATGTAGGAAATAAACAAGAAATAATCATACGCACCATGAAA
>JBGTGG010000350.1:0-3708 GCA_041746855.1 Cyclobacteriaceae bacterium
CAAACCGGATGGATGCAAGGTGCTAAATATGGTTTTGTTTTTGACTCTACCTTAAATGATTTTATTTCAGGAGAATTGGAGCATGCTGTCCACACCTGTTATAAAGAAGCTAATCCTGATATTATTTTTATTGAAGGCCAATCGTCTTTGCGCAACCCGAGTGGTCCCGCTGGGGCGGAATGGATTGTTTCTGCCGATGCAGATGCTGTGATCTTGCAACACAATCCGGCACGCAAGCAATACAAAGACATGGAATACTATCCTGCGTATATCGTGAGCCCTAAAGATGAAGTGGCATTGATAAAAATTTATGGCGCACCTACCATTGCTTTGACAATCAATACGGCAAAGATGACAACAGAGGAAGCGCGTCAATATGCGAAGGACTATGAAGCGGAATTAAATATACCTGTCGTACTTCCGTTGGAAGATGGACTGGATCGGATAGTTCCGTTGTTAGTGGACTTGATTAATAAAGGAAAGGAGTAAATACTCCACCCCTGCCTGCGCGAAGCTATGCTACACACGAAGTATTTCGCATAGTGAAGCTTCGGCAAAGGCAGGCAGAGGACGCAAAGATTTTTGCAAAGAATAGCAAAGCCTCTGCGAACTTTGCGTTTTCTTGGCGGTCTTTGCGTGAAAATAAATGTCCATGTTGAAAATCATGTGACTCTAAATTTAAAATTGTAAAAACATGAAAATTAAAAACATTGAAGTCTGGTCGGCCGACCTGGGAAACACAAAGCCTTACACCATTGCTTTTAAAACAGTAGACGAAGTGCGCAACGCCTTTGTTGAAATTACATTAGAGAATGGCATGACCGGCCTTGGTTCAGGAAACCCCAGCGAGTATGTGGTAGGCGAAAACCTGACCCAATGTTTGGCCGCTTTACAAGAGGATAATTTAGAATTTTTAATTGGGCGTGATATTCGGTGTTTTCATCAACTCACGTATGAAGTGTGGGAGAAGTTCCCAAGGAATCCATCTGCACGCGCAGCGCTGGACATTGCGTTGCATGATGTGTTCACAAAATATTTGGATGTTCCGTTGGTGAAATTTTTAGGAAGGAAAATTAAAAGCATGCCGACTTCCAACACCATTGGGATCAAGAATGTTGAGGAGACATTAATAGAAGCAGAAGATTTTAAAAAGCAAGGCTTCACGATCCTGAAAGTAAAGTTGGGAAAAGATTTAGAGGAAGACATTGAGCGCATGGCGAAGTTGCGTGAGAAGTTTGGAAACTATTTTAAAATCCGGATAGATGCCAACCAGGGATACGATGTGTCGCAGACGATTGATTTTTATGAGCGCACCAAAAAATATGATATTGAATTGATCGAACAACCACTTCCTGCCAAAGCCATAGCAGAAATGAAAAGTTTGCCAGACCACATAAAAAAAATTGTAGCAGCAGATGAATCGTTGATTTCCCCCATCCACGCCATGGAATTGGTGAAGCCACCGTTTGCTTCGGGGATTTTCAACATCAAGTTGATGAAGTGTGGAGGCGTAAGCCAGGGACTGAAAATTGCTGACATCGCCCAATATGAAGGTGTAGATCTTTTCTGGGGTTGCAACGATGAAAGCCTGGTGAGCATCACCGCAGCTTTGCATGCAGCTTTCTCTTCCACCCAAACCAAATACATCGACTTGGATGGAAGTTTGGATTTAGCCCAAGACATTGCGAAAGGTGGATTTATTTTGAAAGATGGTGTGATGTCGTGCTCGGATAAACCGGGGTTGGGGTTAGAGCGGATATAAGAGAAGGCATATTAGTGTTATATTTACTTGCTCTGGTTAGATTTAAATGACAATCCTTAAGCAGAAATACTTTCTATCAAAGAAATCATTTGAGCTGAATGATAGAAAAATTTGTATCAACGAATCCTCTTTTTTTGATGACAAAGAATGGGAAGCTAGATATAATGAGCTTGGATTAGACTTGGTTAAGATAAGATCCAGAGAAGGGATAGGAAATGCAATACTATTCGGTGGACTTTTAATTATTACTTTAATAATGACATTTAAGGCTTTTACTGATGGAACTGATATCAAGCTTGCATTTCTTTTTCTGTTTTTCTGCTTTATGTGGGCGACAGTCTTTGGATGGAGTATTCAAAAATATTTCGCAGCACATTACGTGCTTAGTGGAGGACAAAAGACAATTACTTTTTTTATAAATAGCCCAAATGAGGAGACGGTCACAGCATTTATAGACCAGATTCGAGAAAGAACAAAATCCAGACTTAGAGAGGAACTAACTTATTTCGATCCAGACTTAACTTTTGAAGAACAATTAGGTAGCTTAAAATACCTAAAAAGTATTGATATAATTGACCAAGTGGAGTTTGAAAGAATAAGGGAAGAGTTAAGAGAAAGACATTTGATAAAGTAGGTAATTGTGCTCGAATAGCTATAAAAAATTGGTAACGACCTTAAAGACGCTTACATGAAAAGAATTATCACTTTGATAATAGCCTTGATAAGTATTCTAAGTTGTGGTCAGAATGCAGACAAGACAGAGACAAAAAGTACAGTACAGAGCCAAAAGACAGAGGGAACTGGATTTCAAAGAAATGATCGGATCGACAAAAACGAAAATGTTAAAATTGACTCGACTCGGATAACATGTAATTGCCCAGCGCCATATTCTGATGCATCGGTTCAATTGCGTATTGATTATTCTACTTACTTTATAAAACTTTGTACTTGGTTCTATGATGATGCAACACAGAATGTCAATGAATTTCAAATATTTGATAATAATGATAATTTGATTTTTGAAGGGTTTCCGCCATCAGAATATTTAGCGATCAGTATTGAACAGCCACTGACAATAAGACAAGTGGCTAACCTGCCTGATGAAAATCGAGACTGGTCATTGACACCAATCTTTGACATTCAGATTATTAGAAAGAATTTAAAATTTACAACACATACCAAACTCATATTTGAACCTCCGAAATGGAATAAAGCACGCCAAGATTCAATTTTTCAGATATTTAAAAGTCAGCCGCAGCACAATGGAGATTACGATAAACAAGATCCTCCCTTCGTAAATGAGAGTTACATTGGGGATCTATTTCTATGTGCTCTAAATGGCAACCTAGATTGTTTAAATGCTTTTGAAAGCTTGAATTCTAGATTTGTAACGGATGGCGCAAGTGGAGAACTTTATAGTGAATTATTAGCGATATTAAGAGTGTATAAATCATTAGAGTAACTCATTTCTCGCAAGAACCAACTTATGTGTGCTATGGTTTGCTGGTCGACCTGGAGAATTGGTTTATTTATATAAATGTGTTTTATTAGGACAACCAAGTAACAATAAAAAAATGAACGACAATACGATCGAAAGTTTAAAGGAAGCATTAAAAAGTTCACCGGACAATTTTCCGTTAAGACTTTTGCTAGCAGACACTTTGGTCACATTGAACAGATTGGAAGAGGCTGAAAGGGAATATTCAATACTTCTAAAAAATTCAAATGACACAAAAGCAAAAATTGGACTTGCCACAGTTTTTTTTAAGAAGGGTAATTATTCAGCCTGCAATGTAATTCTGGAAGAAGTTATTGAAAACGGCACACAAGATAGTGGTGTTTTTGCACTCTATTCAAAAGGATTGTTGAAAGAAAACGCTGTAGAGAGAGCCATTGATGCATACAAAAGGGCATTGGCCATTGATCCGAATTTCTTTGATGAGGAG
>JBGTGG010000351.1:0-12837 GCA_041746855.1 Cyclobacteriaceae bacterium
CCTTGTCCGATAATTGTACATTCACGGATACCGGTATCGCCAACCCTGTTCTCTCCATACTTCTCTTGTAATCCAGCAAAGCCCTGATTTACGTCACCAATTTTCCCGACATCTTCACCAAAAGCAAAGACGCGTGGATCACGCTCCAATGCTTTGTCAAAAAACACTTTCAAAACTTCGCGTCCGTCCACCAACAGGGAAGTATCGGTGTAAATAGGATCCACTCTTTCCACTTGCAATGCTGATGATGCTGATTGACTATACAAGTATGAATTATAGCGATCAAAATTTTGCTCGTCCGCTTCTCTCAGCCAATCAAGAATTTCTCGTTTGACTTCCGAATCTTTGAACCGCAACCATCGCAATGCTTTACGGGCCGCCTTCACAGCATCCATCCGCACAGGATTAATAGTTTTGTCCAACTCTTCTTTAATCTCACGCAATGCCTTTGCATTTTCACCTGTTGCCGCTGCTTTCCCTATTAATTGTGAAACTGTTTTCTGATCTTCTTTGATGCCCGAAACAAAATTTTTCCATGCATTTTCACGTGCTTGCTTTGCTTCTTGTTTAGCTTCTTTTTCAATGGTATCAATTTCTTCAGGAAGGATCATCACATCTTGTTCAATCCACTCCCGCATTTTTTTGATGCAATCAAATTCCCGCTCCCACTCCAATCGTTCTTTTGTTTTGTAGCGCTCGTGCGAACCTGAAGTTGAATGACCTTGTGGTTGCGTCACTTCCAACACGTGCACAAGCACAGGAACATGTTCTTCCCTACAAATCCTTTCTGCCTTTTCGTATGTTTCAATCAAGTCTTGATAATCCCAACCTTTAGCCGTAAGGATTTCATACCCCTTCTCTGTTGCGTTTCGTTGAAACCCCGCTAACACTTTTGAGATACTTCCTTTAGTTGTGTGGTATTCCTGCGGAACGGAAATCCCAAAACCATCGTCCCATACGGAAACCAACATCGGTACTTGTAGTACACCAGCAGCATTGAAACTTTCAAAAAACATTCCTTCCGATGTTGACGCATTTCCGATTGTACCGAAAGCAATTTCGTTTCCATTATCAGAAAGGTTCTTCAATGATTTCAATAATGGATTGTTCCGAAACAGTTTGGAAGCAAACGCAAGCCCAAGCAACCGCGGCATCTGTGCTGCTGTTGGCGAAATATCGCTACTGCTATTCTTTAAGTCTGTAAGTTTTTTGAATTCACCTTCCTCATCCAACAGGCGTGTTGAATAATGTCCATTCATCGAACGACCGGCAGAAGAAGGGTCTGCTTCAATGGAAGGGTGTGCATAGAGTTGTGCGAAATATTGTTGGATGGTTAACTCATCAATCGCAAACATGAAGGTTTGATCACGGTAATATCCCGAACGGAAATCACCCTTGCGAAAAACTTTCGCCATCGCAATTTGAGCCACTTCTTTCCCGTCACCAAAAATGCCAAACTTGGCCTTTCCCATAAATACCTCTTTGCGACCCATCAAGCTTGCTTCCCTGCTGGCAACCGCTAAGTGATAATCCGCCAAAATTTCTTTCACTTTGGCTTGGGGAAATTTTGTTTTATTTTCTTTGACTATGCTCAAAACTATGGTGATTTAACTGAATTGGTCAAAAATAACCAATCATGGAGTGTTTCAAAAATTGCTATTGGCTGTATAATTTACCCAATCTCCATCAATTATTTGAGGATCATTGTGATTTCGTTGCGAATAAAGGAAAATTCCGAATTTTTGGTTGTCAATCAGCAATTCATCATAATAATATCCTGCACTAATTTCCAACCGATAAATTTGACGTTGCGTTGCAATCGATCGAACTTCCATCTTTTCTGCAATAATTGTATCTGTACGTGAATCTGAAATAACGGCATACGGATAGTCTTTTTTTGAAAAGAGTCTGAATCCTGGCAAAATAAGTGTACCCCTCGAAACTAAATCATCTTTAAAATGCTGATAATTAGCCATTCCGGTGCGAAGTGTACCGTAAAAAAGATATGATTTGATGCCTTCCATAAATTCCTTAAAAAAGAATTGTTCAGCGTTCTGAATATTATCCGACTTGCTATATTTGCAGCCCACTATAACGGTTGCAAGATGATTATCGGAGTTCCAAAGGAAATAAAAAATAATGAGAATCGAGTTGCTTTAACACCAGCCGGAGCCCAAGAGCTGACCAATCGCGGCCACACTGTATATGTTCAACAAACAGCGGGAGTGGGTAGTGGGTTCTCGGATGAAGAATATCAGCGTGCTGGCGCAAAGATGATTCAGGATGCTGCTGAAGTGTATCAGTTGGCGGATATGATTATCAAGGTAAAAGAACCAATCGAACCGGAATATAAATTAATCAAAGAAGGGCAACTCGTTTTTACATATTTCCATTTTGCATCGTATGAGCCGCTTACAAAAGCAATGGTACAAAGCAAAGCGGTCTGCCTTGCGTATGAAACCGTTGAGAGTGCCGATAGAAGTCTACCATTATTAGTACCGATGTCGGAAGTAGCCGGACGCATGGCCATTCAAGAAGGTGCAAAATACTTAGAGAAACCGTTGAAAGGTCGTGGTATATTGTTGGGAGGCGTACCAGGCGTGAAGCCTGCAAAAGTATTGATATTAGGTGGTGGTGTTGTTGGAACCAACGCAGCTAAAATTGCTGCTGGAATGGGTGCCGATGTTACCATCATGGATGTAAATTTAAATCGTCTTCGCTACCTCGATGATGTGATGCCGAAAAATGTAAACACATTGATGTCAAGTGACTATGTGTTGCGGGAGATTGTAAAAAGCACAGATCTTATCGTGGGTGCGGTTTTAATTCCTGGAGCGAAAGCCCCAAAACTGGTAACACGCGATATGTTAAAAACAATGCGCCCCGGAACGGTTTTAGTTGATGTAGCCGTTGATCAAGGGGGTTGTATCGAAACTTGTACACCCACCACACACGAAGATCCAACCTATATTATTGATGATGTGGTCCATTATTGTGTGGCCAACATGCCGGGCGCAGTGCCATATACTTCTACCCTTGCGTTAACAAATGCTACCTTGCCGTACGCCATTCGATTGGCGAATGATGGTTGGCAAAAAGCATGTAAAGAAAATACAGACTTACGTTTGGGACTGAACATGATCAATGGTGAAGTTGTTTACAAAGCTGTTGCGGATACGTTTAACCTTCCGTACACAGATGTCAACACGTTCCTTTAATCAATACGCGATTCAGTAGGATACTCCGGAAAGTCAGTCAACTGCGTGGTTGACTTATGATCCCGATCTATTTTAAACACAAAGTGGACCAGTCCATTGGTGATCGCCACATACGGTGCGATAAGTGATACGTTATAAGTGGACACTTGCCTGAGAATTCTATTATCAATTTTCTCTTGTGGTGATTTGCATTCAACCACTAACCATGGATTTCCCTGGCGATCAAACACAACTATATCAGAACGTTTTTGAAGGGTGTTGAAGGTTAGACCGGACTCTATCCGGATAAGTGTTTTCGGATACTTCATATGCTGAATCAAGTAATTCAAAAAATGTTGGCGTACCCATTCCTCCGGGGTCAACACAACATGTTTCTTCCGAATTGAATCAAAGATCAATACCTTACCATTTTCGCTTTTAAGGTTGCATTCGAAAGAAGGTAGGTTTAACTTCATCATTATTCAAGCAAAATAGTTATTTTGGGTAAAGGTAATTTAACATGAAGACAAAAAAAGAAATCGTAGAAAATTGGCTGCCCCGCTATACCGGCCAACCCCTTTCCCAGTTTGGGGAATACATCCTCCTCACCAATTTTGATAATTATGTACGCATGTTTGCAGAGTGGAACAACGTTCCGGTAATTGGTGCCGATAAGGCGATGCCAAGTGCAACTGCCAATGGAATCACCATTATCAATTTTGGTATGGGTAGTCCCAATGCAGCAACCATAATGGATTGTTTGTCTTCCATAAATCCAAAAGCGTGTTTATTTCTCGGAAAATGTGGCGGTTTAAAAAAGAAAAACGTCATTGGTGATTTAATCCTCCCGATTGCCGCCATTCGCGGAGAAGGAACTTCCAATGATTATTTTCCTCCGGAAGTTCCGGCTTTACCAGCATTTGCGTTGCAGAAAGCAATCTCGACTACTATTCGTGATATGAACAATGATTACTGGACCGGAACAGTCTACACCACCAACAGAAGGGTTTGGGAATGGGATGAGAAATTCAAAGAATATCTCCGCACCATTCGGGCAATGGCAATTGATATGGAAACGGCCACGATTTTCTCAACAGCTTTTCATAATAAAATTCCGGCCGGTGCAATCTTGTTGGTGTCTGATCAGCCCATGATTGCTGAGGGTATTAAAACAGAGACCAGCGATATAGTAGTTACTACCAATTATGTGGAGCTGCACTTAAAGATAGGCATTGAATCGTTGAAGCAACTAATCAACAATGGAATGACGGTGAAGCATCTTCGGTATTGATTTTAACTTTTTGTTTTTAACCGGGCGCTTTTCAACGTGAAGAGAATAATAAATCCGATTACAAAGTAGGTTGCCAGCACCAGCGCACTGTTACGCATGTCCTTTGTCATTTGGTGAATGAATCCGAACGAAAAGGTACCCATCACAATTGATAGATTGTAGGTCACATCATAAAAACTAAAATAAGAAGCGTGCTCGATGGAATTCTGGGGAATAAGTTTGGAATACGTTGCGCGCGAAAGGGATTGGATTCCTCCCATCACCATGCCGACCACTACTGCCAGTGCATAAAATTGGAATTCAGTATGCGTAAAGTAAGCGCCAAGACAAATTCCTAACCAAATCAATATTAAAGTAAGGAGCGCATATTTGTTTCCATAGGTTTCGGATATCCGTGCAAACAACCAGGCTCCCACCGCAGCTACAATTTGAATAAGCAGAATGGTTCCAATCAACTTACTGCTTTCCAAATGCAATACATCCGTTCCAAACAACGTAGCGAGGTACATGATGGTCTGAACGCCCATGTTGTAAAAGAAAAATGCTGCCAAAAAACGCTTGAGATCTGGCGAGCCGTTTAAACTTCGCCAAACTTTAGAAATTTCGTAATAGCCATTGGCCCAAATTCTTCCCGTAGGCTTTCTCCCGTAAGGATTCTCCGGCAATCCACGAAAACTAATCAAGGAAAATCCGATCCACCATACACCTACCAACAAAAATGAAAATCGGGTTGCATCTCCTTCCGTTTCAAAACCAACACTGGAATAATTCAAGATCAATCCCAGGCACACCACCAGCAATAACACACTTCCATAATATCCCATGGAATATCCGCGGGCGCTCGTGCGGTCATACAAATCTTCCGTAACAATTTCCGGTAAAAAAGCATCATAAAACACAAGACTAGCGGAGTAACCAACACTTGCGATGATGGAACAAAATATCCCCCACTCCAATGTACTGAGTCCATCAAAAAAATACAGACCCATACACCCGGAGCCTCCGATGAAAACAAAAACCTTCATGAATAACTTTTTCTTCCCGGTGTAGTCTGCCACCCCGGAGATTAGCGGAAGGATAGCCGCTACCAATAAGAATGAAAAAGACAGTGCGTACGAATACAACACACTGTTCTGTATCGAAAAGCCCAAGAAAGGAACCATATCCCCGGTGGTTTCCGACACAGCAACTGCCTTATAATACACCGGGAAAATCGCAGAAATGATAACCAATGAGTAGACTGAATTAGCCCAATCGTACAAACACCAGGCGCGAACAACCCGTGGTACATTAAGTTGATGTGTAGTTGTTCCTGAATCAGTCATAAAAAATAAGCCCTGTCCGATTTTCAGACAGGGCTAAGGGTATTCTTCAAAGCAATACAATAATTATGTTAAAGGTCTTCAGCTCTTTGTAAAGTCGAGTAAAGAAGTTTCCGGGCATTTGCCTTTCTAAGTTCAGTTTCAACATCCGCAATAATCCCGCGTTTTGCATCACTATCAACTTTTAGGGAAACTGTAATCGCATCGCGATCTACTTCATCAAGTTTAGCACGCTCCTGGTTCACCCAGTTGATCACATCCTTTGGTTCGATAAAAATATCATTCGCCTGGATTTTGGGTTCCTTGCCAAACTCTTCAAGTTTCTTCGGTTCACCTATGTAAAGATAGGAGACCAACGATTTCTTTTGAAGTTTACGCAACTGGGTAGCAGAAGGGATTTGTTGCTTTACATTGATATTTGATTCCCGCATTACGGTAGTCACCATAAAGAAGAACAACAACATGAACACCACATCGGGCATAGAGGAAGTTGGAATATCCTGTTTTACGTTCGCTTTTTTCTTAAACTTTGACATTTTTTTAGTTCTTAAGTTTTACCCACCCACTTTCGAAGGTTCTGCAATTGAAATACCCATAGGAATACCTTCTCTTGCCTTATCATATATGGCACGATTCGCAGGTGCTCCTGGATCAGATGCAATTTCTCTCCATTTTGCATTCGATACTCCGGCACGTTCAGCATATATATCATAATATGCAGCCTGAATAGCATCCAGTACTTCAATGAACTTCTTATGACTAGTTCCTCTATCCGTTTTATAGGAAACAATCGCCTTTAAAGGGCTGTCAGAAGAAGTCGGATCTAAACCATCGTTTAATACAAACTTCTTTATTTCGGCTTTCAATTCAGACATGGAACTTGTCCAAGGATCTCCCTCCACCAACAAATTATCGAAAGAATTAACCTGAATCTTAAAGAGGTTTCTTTCTGGTATCTGAACATCTTCCTGCTGCGCCTCAGGTGGAGGCGGCAACCCAATGCTCAATCCTTTATCGTTCGGAACTGTTGTTGTTACCAAAAAGAAAACAAGCAACAGAAACGCGATATCGGCCATTGAAGCATTTGGTATATCTGGAGTACTCCTTGCCATATTATTTAAATGCTTTACTTATTTCTGAATAAATCAATGCGAGTGCAGCAATCACTAAAACAATATAGAACATGATCAACCCTGCACCTACCAATTTTGATACGTTCTCGGTGATCCCTTTCGCTGCCCAGGTGGTAGTAACCGCTGAACTTGAAAGTGCATATCCAATAATAAAGAGAACCACCAAAGCGCCTACACCCATCAGGGATTTAACAAGGCTTTTCGGGTTTTGAATCCCCTGGATCAGCGGAAAGACAATTGCTGAACCAACAGCAATCGCGATCAGCGTGTATCCAATGTATAATAAAATATCTATCCACATAATTTCAATTATTTAGCAGATACCAACTTATGCTTTACTAATAAGTCAACCAGTGAAATGGAAGCATCTTCCATGCTATTCACCATTGAGTCAATTTTAGAAATCAAATAGTTATACAATACCTGAAGGATCATACCCACAATAAGACCACCAACGGTTGTCAAAAGGGCTGTTTTCATACCGTTTGCAACGATGTTAGGGGAAATATCACCGGCAGCTTCAATATCTGCGAAAGCTTGCACCATCCCTACAACCGTTCCAAAGAAACCAAGCATTGGACCGAGTGAAATGAACAATGAAATCCAGATAAGGCCTTTTTCCAATCTTCCCATTTCAACACCACCATAGGCCACGATTGATTTCTCAACCATATCAACTCCTTCGTGGTAACGCATCAAGCCTTGCGTAAAGATAGAAGCAACAGGGCCACGTGTATTACGTGTCACGTCCAAAGCAGCATCTACTCCACCTTGAGAAAGAGCATCTTCGATTTGGCCTAGTAATTTTTGAGTATTGGTTGTGGCAAGGTTTAGGGTGATAATCCGCTCAATTGATACAGAAAGACCCAAAATCAAACAAATAAGGAGCGGAGTCATAAAGGTGACTTCCCCCTCAATGAATTTTCCTTTTAATACTTCATGAAAGCCCTGGTTCTCCTCGTCAATAGCAGCAGCTTCATCTGCAGTCGCAACCTGAGGCTGTGGTGCAGGTTCTTGAACTGTAGGTTCTGTGGTTGTTGTGTCTGCCGGATCTTGAGCGTAAAGTGAGGTAGAGGACGCCAGTACCCCTACAAGAGCAATAATCGAAAATAGTTTTTTCATAGTTAAAGGTTTAGTAATGCTTTGAAGTTGCCAAAATTAAAGTTTTTGTTGATTTCTAAATACTTTTTGAAAATTTTTTACACTGGCGGAAGCAACTTCTTTTTTAGAGGTAATAATGTGGTCACCAAAATAAAGTCACTGTTGGCTCAAAAATTTTGCAATAATATTTTCAATAGTTTGATAATCAATCCTTCCGGTCTGATAACAATCGAATGCGGAGAGGGCGGGATTCGAACCCGCGGTACCCTTTTGGAGTACACACGCTTTCCAAGCGTGCTCCTTAAGCCACTCGGACACCTCTCCTTTTTACCTTATTCACGTAAGGGGGCACAAAGAAATCAAGAATTTAGGCGCTATCCAAGCCTCATGTCGACATTTCACCAGCAATTGATCTGCGCATCATCTTGCTGACGGTTTCCAGATCATTTTCCCCCAACAATAACATGAGCTTGGTAATGGCTGCTTCGGTGGTCATATCCGCACCACCGATAACTCCTATCTGGGTTAACTCCTTGCTGGTCTCGTACCTGCCTTGTACGACCATCCCACCATGGCATTGCGATATGTTTACAATTACGATGTTCCTTTCGATTGCTTCCTTCAATAATTGAATAAGCCAACCGACATTGGGAGCATTGCCCGCACCATAGGTCTCCAACACAACGGCTTTCAATCCTTTACAATTCAAGATTGCCCGTACCACCTCTTCCTGAAGACCGGGGAATAACTTGAGTATCGCGATGTTGGGTTCAAAGTGGCTGTGAAATACGAGAGCACGCTCTTCATAGGGCTGGATGGAATTATAGGTGTAATCAATTTTTACCCCCGCTTTCGCCAATGGCGGGTAATTTCCCGATTCAAAAGCATCAAATTGCATGCTTTCCACTTTCTTTGAACGGTTGCCTCGTAATAATACATAGTCGAAATACACACACACTTCGGGCACAACCGCCTTGCCTTCCTTTTTTGCTGCGGCAATCTCAATAGCCGTTATTAAATTCTCACGGGCATCGGACCTGGGTTCACTAATGGGCAATTGCGCACCGGTAAGGATTACAGGTTTATTGAGTCCTTCCAGCATAAAACTTAAAGCGGATGCCGTAAACGACATGGTGTCGGTCCCGTGCAAAACAACAAAACCATCGTTCTCATTATAATGATCATAAATAATCTGACCAATAATACCCCAGTGCTCCGGCTGTACATTGGAAGAGTCTATCGGGGAGGGAATAGAAACGACCGTTAGTTCAAGCGCGAGATTTTTAAGGGTAGGCAAATGTTCAAGGATCAAACTAAAATCAAATGGGATGAGCACACCTTCCCTGTCATAGGTCATCCCCACCGTTCCGCCTGTATAGATAATCAGCACGCGGGCTTTGGGCTTCTGCGGAGAAGCAGTATTGATCTTGATAAATTTCAGCATTCTTTAAATTTCAAATAATTTTTTTGCATTTGTAGTCGTAACCGATTGAATTTCTTCCACCGATAATCCCAGAATTTCAGCAACCCGTTTCCCAATTAATGGGATATATGTGGGTTCGTTTCTTTTGCCCCTGTGCGGAACCGGGGCAAGATAAGGACTATCGGTTTCCAACACCAAATGATCCACTCCGATTGCCGGCAATACGTTATCCAATCCGCCATTCTTAAAAGTGGAAACTCCACCAATTCCCAATAAAAAACCCAGCTCGATGATTTCTCTCGCCTGCGCTTCGTTACCTGAAAAGCAATGGAAGATGCCTGTCAATTTTTCAGTCTTTAGCTCCCGAACAAGTTTTATTGTTTCATCAATACTTTCCCGGCAATGGATTACAATCGGGAGTCCATATTGCTTTGCCCAACCAACCTGGATTTTAAAAGCTTCTTGTTGTTGTTCCCAGAAAGTTTTATCCCAATATAAATCCGTCCCTATCTCCCCTAAGGCTGCAAATTTTCTTTTACCTAGCCAATACTCCACATGGTACAATTCTTTTTCAAAGTCGTTCTTCACCGAACAGGGATGCAGCCCCATCATGGCAAAACAATTTTTAGTTCTGCTTTCAAGTTCCAACATTGGATCAATGGAAGCATGATCAACGTTGGGCATAAATATTTTTTGAACACCTACTTCTTCGCAAACACGCAGCATTTCCATTCGATCTTTGTCAAAATCTTCATGATAAATGTGCGCATGGGTATCGATCCAATAGCTCATGATGAAAAAAAATAGGGGATAAAAATCAGTAGTGCAATAATAATAGAGATTATGGAGGCAACCAACACCGCACCCGCTGCAATGTCTTTTACTTTTCCGGCCCAATGTATTTGCTCCGGGGAAATGCCATCGATTAAATTTTCAATTGCGGTATTTAGTAATTCAGTAACCAGTACAAAACCAATACAAAATATAATCGCCACCCATTCTGAAGTTGTTATCCCAAAATATAAACCCAGCACCACCACACACAACGCAATGCACAATTGTATTTTGATGTTGCGCTCTTCTTTTATTGCTACCCTTATTCCATTCAGTGCAAACCGTAAACTTTTTATAAACCGAACCATACTAAGTTTTTAATAAGTTAGTAATCGCATCCGATAAAAGCGAGGTATCATTCAGAGGAAATGGTTTAATAAATGTACGTGCTTTCATTAAAGCATCATTCAAATTAAATACGCGCTGATCGCATGAATAGGCAATTCGTTTCTTTACTAATTCTTTAGCAAGATAAACCTGTTCCGTTTGGCCCGGTGTGGGCACAAAGATGCAGGTGGATTGAAACACGGTCATGTCCATAATGGTGCTGTACCCACTTCTGGCAATTACGATTCCAGATGATTCAATAGCAGATTGCAGTTCTTCTCCAACCATTGCATTTACAACTTCAATATTCGCGTGGGAATACCGATCATTATTTTCCCCAACAATACCACGCACAACTAATACTTTAAGGTTGAAATTCGCCAGTTGATCAAACAAAATATCCTCAAACAGTGTGCGCTGCGGTTCCGGGCCGGATAGCAACGCCAGTATATCAAATTTCTTAGCTCTTACAGTTGGTCTTGTAAACCTTGATAAAAAGCCGATGTACTCCGTTTTTAGATTTTTAAAGGGAAGCGATAATTCACCAGAAAGTTCACGGGATGGTAGATCAGGAACCCAACAAGCTAAAAACTTTTTAATCAGCGTGTAGTTAAGATTTCTGAGAAAAGGTTTCATCCACCCCAAACCACGCGGAAGCAGAATATTTAATTGATGGGTAATGAAAACGGACGGTACTTTATCCGACCATGCCCCATAGCGGTTGTCAGCAATCACAAAATCAATTCCTTCGTGTTCTATTATTTTATCGACCACGATTTTCTCTGATCGGATCGCTTTTAAAAACTTTGGTACTTGCAACAGTAATTTCCATACCATGCTTCCGCTTTTGGGATACACCGGGGAGTAGGAAGGAAAATCATGGGATTTCAATTCCGGAAATTCCAGCTGAAGCAATTGCAATGACTTTCCGGCTCCTCCAATATGGACTTCGCAATTTTGTTTTTGCAACTCTCTAATAATCGGAATGCACCGCGTTGCATGTCCCAGCCCCCAATCAAGGGGAGCCACCAAAACTTTTTTCGGGATCATATCGCGAGTGATTTAAACGCGTAGCCTTGATCCGAATACGCTTCCAAAAACCTGGGCAACGTATAAAGTAAATTTTTTGATGCTTTAATACTATCGTGAAAAACCACAATGGAACCCGGCCGCGCGGCTTTGATGGTTCCTTTCAAACACCTCTCGGGAGACATACCAAGCTCATAATCATACGAAAGAACATCCCACATCACTATTTGATGTTGGATACTCCGGATTTGTTTTCGTGTTATTCTCCCATAAGGGGGACGAAATAAAGTTGGTGTACTCCCAGTGTAATCTTTGATTACTTCATCTGCATCCTCCACCTCCTTCTTATAAACTGATGAAGGCGTTTTCCATCCATTAACATGATGGAAGGTATGGTTGCCAACAACATGGCCAGTAGCAATTATCTGTTGAAGAACATGCGGATGCTTTTTTACATTATCACCAATACAAAAAAAACTTCCTTTCGCATCAAACTTTTTTAGAATTTCCAAAACCGCTTCCGTAACCTCCGGAATGGGGCCATCATCAAAGGTGAGGTAAATTGTTTTTTCAGTTGTTGGAATCTTCCAGTGTAGCGATGGGTACAACCACGGAAGAAAAAAGGGTGTCCGGTGAGGGATCATCCTATTCTACAGGATAACAGGGTAATGTCATCCCGATATCCATTGTTGCCTTTAAATTTATCGAGATCAACAATGATATCCTGATGGATGTTGCTTAGGCTTTTAGTAAAAACTTCATCGGATTCAAAATACTTGATCAGCGACTCGAGGCCAAATTCATTTTCTTGTTCATCGATGGTTTCGGTGACACCATCGGTATAACAGAACAAAAGAAAATCATCGAGATCATCCACAAACCCTTCGTTGATAAAAGGCATTGGGTGTACTGCACCCAGCACGGTAGAGCCAACTTCCAACAACCGAAGACCGTTCTTTTTGTCGACTAAAATGGGTGGGTTGTGGCCACAATTAATATAGACTAAGGTTTTGAGGCTGATGTCATAAATCCCAATGAAGCTGGTAATAAATTTTTCGCCTTTTGCATTTTCCAGCACCTGATAGTTTAACGCTTCTACAATATCGGTCAGGTTTGGGGTTTGGCGCAGCAAGGTCCGTAAGGATGCCTGAAAATTCGACATCATTAAAGCCGCTGGAAT
>JBGTGG010000352.1:0-19060 GCA_041746855.1 Cyclobacteriaceae bacterium
AAACGGCATGGCAATGCCCGGAAGCATAAGTTGATTTTCATGCTCATTAAATTTTAGGGTGAAAGAATTAGAACAATAGAACCGGGTGATTCACAAGCACTGAAGAGAATGCTACGCGATCACACCGGTTGATGGACTCCATTTATTATTAACCTAAACTTCTGGTCCACCGAAGCTCTAGCGCAGGTGGATCAGCTTGGAGGCCTTTTACAGTGAGTGAATATTTCTTCTGCGCGGGTCATGATTGGAGCATAGCTTGTTTTTGTAGTGAGCAATCTGCTCTCATTGACTTTGTAATCATTTGAAGTTGCGTAAGCAGCTCATAGACTGCTTTAAC
Organism: Cyclobacteriaceae bacterium; assembly: GCA_041746855.1. Lineage (GTDB taxonomy): Bacteria > Bacteroidota > Bacteroidia > Cytophagales > Cyclobacteriaceae > JBGTGG01. Next base: position 338 of record JBGTGG010000352.1, read on the forward strand.
ATTCTCCATTAGTTCCGGCTCGCATTTACCAACTTCTATTTTTTTCAGGATACCCCTGATCCCCCGCTCATAACTCGTTAGCTTCTCAATCCCCATGACGGGAATCGTTATCAGCTTTTCCTTACTGTTATTGTTGCCTTCAGCCATAAAATGTACTGCATTATTACACTAATGTACTGTTTTATAGTACTAAACACAACTTTGAGTACTATTTTCTGTGATTAGTGTACCCAAATACTATATTTATATACCAAAAATTCAGACTTATGAGTGATCTGACCCGATTAGGGGAGTATTTCGAAAAGAAATCCGTCAATAAAGCCAGCGTAGCGCGAAAGACCGGACTCGGTAAAAACAGGCTTACGGCTATCACAACTAGTGACACTGCAAGACTTACTGCGGAAGAGCTGTATTTAATTGCGCTGGCAATGGAGGTTAATCCTGGTGAGCTGCTGGAATATGTTTGTGGACATCTGACCCTTGAAAAGGAAGAATGAAATATATCGGGTGCATTTCAAAAAATATTGCCTTCTCCGACCCTCATAGCAGCAATAGAATTTGATTATGAACAGTATTTGATTGAGAATAAACCGCACAATACGTTGAGGCGAATAGATTACACAAACAAGATTAATACCTATGCAGCTCGGTTTGTTCTTGAGGTAGAGGGGTTTAATGCGACCAGTCAATATCACATCAATATTCATGCGGAGAGTTTTCTCATTCCAGTACTGAACGAAGTTTTCAATTTGAAATTGAAAAATTTAAATGCTACTCAAGGGAGAAATTTTCCAGCGATTGATCTTGCAGATTTTGAAAATCGAGTTGCATTTCAAATAACAGCCACCACCACGAATGATAAAATAAAAGACACTCTCGAAAAATTCAAAAAAAACAATTTACACCTACAATTCGATTCCCTTTACATATATATAATCACCGAAAAGAAAGAACGGTATCCGCAGGAAGTATTTAATGCACTATTGTCGGAAGGTTATGTATTCGATGTAAATGAACACATTATCGATAAAGATAGCCTTCTTCAAAAAATTAATGGAATTAGCTCGACTCCGAAACTTGAACTTTTATCTAATATTTTTGAAAGAGAGTTTTCAGATTCAAAAATCGGCGCCGGTACAGGCAGTAAGCACCACTATAACTCTCAGCTTAGGAGTATCGAAAGTTTCATTAAAGATTTCAAGACTACATCTGCACTTCAATTGCTGGAGAAGTTTTTTAGGGATATAGAAGATGCAACTCTTGGAGAAAAAGATAAAAATGAAGTTTTGGCCAAGGCGTATTCGCTTATTGGTTTGTGCAGGATCGAAAAAGGAAAACCCAATAGTTCATTCGTAGGAAATATACAAAGTTACAAATACGAACCGTCTAATGCTTCATATAAGGAACGTGCTTGCGTTTCATACTACTATTCGGACGAAAAGGAAAAATCACTAGAGATCGCGAACGAGCTTCTCGTAGAGAATCGAAGTAACGAGCGAGCATCTGCAATCAAATTATTCTTAGATGCTTCATATACTTTCGCTGAGGTTCCTCAAGCAGTTAAAAGTGGGATTACATTTAAGAGGATATACTCAAATCTTCTTTTATCTAGTCATGAAGGCGAGGAGAAGGTAGCTGAATTGCTATTTTCGGAATTAAGTGAAAAATTAATCCCTTTGGGAATAGATTTTGAAAATGCTGACTATTGGGATTTAGTGGGTCGATTTTCATTTCATAAAGGAATAAAAAACCAGCCCAATGCATTTAGCAGCGGAAAGGAAAACTATTCTGGAAATGAGCTCATCAAATACTCAAACAAACTCCTTCGCGAGATGCACCATCGGGTAAAAGACACTGAGATATACAAAGATACCGCTGGGTTTAAGCTCTCTTCGTTCTATTACTTTTATTCAGAATATTTGCTGAATGGACAACCAACCGATGTGACTAGCATGGTTGAATTATATGAGAACGCGCTAGCAAAGGAAGATAAGACCAAATACCTATTCTTTGAGTTAGTGGTTTGCTTAAATCAACTTCATCGTTATGAAGAGGTGCTCAAACTTACGGCATCAATTAGAGATGAAAAGGATTCATACCTGCATCTCATGGAATTTGCCGCTTACTCCGGGCTTAACAAAAGAGAGGAAGCAGTAGACAGTTTCCTAAGACATCTCGCGTTGATAGATTCTGTGAGTGATATTGAGGTAAATAATCTCTTAAACTTCTTTGATCTGCTTATTCAAGCGAAGAAAGATGTTCACACTTTTTATATCGAATACATTCACCAGAAAAGATTTGACTTAGAATTCCATCGAATATTAGTGTTCTCTTATGCACATCGGTATTCTCCGAGAAAGGTACAAGAAGTGGAGTCCCATTTGACTAAGCTTGTAGACGCTTATAAAGACTTACGACAAGAACTGCGCTACGTTATTCTCATTGTGCTACATTCTCTACAGAAAGCGCAAGAGGTTAGCCAACTAATAGACAAATATCACGATTGGCAAAAGGAAGAGCTTCCACTGCTCCTATACACAACAAGCTTACTGATTATTAGAAGTGATGCCATAAAATTACTTGAGGTTTTAAAATTCAGAAGAGAACATCATCCCGAAGAAAGACTATTGTTGGAAGAATTAAAAATTCAAAGTTTGGCCGAGAATGCGGACCAGACTTTGGAAATTTCTTCATTAGGAAGAATAGAGTATCCTGACAATCTTGATTTTGAGTTTTATTATATACAATCACTATATAAGAAAAACAATAAAGCAGAACTTGCCAGTGTATTAAATGAAGGATTGCTAGAAAAGAAATTCAATTGGCGTCAAAAGTTCGTTTTATCTAAAATCCTAATCGACAATGACAAGAAACAGCTTGGCTTGGAGCTATTCTATAGACAAACGGTTAGTGATCTTTCTAGTCCGGTTCTAAAGCAGCACTATTTTACTTTAACTACTTTAATTGGTGATCGGGATGATATTCCCTGGCCTGATTCAGTCAAGGATGAAACAGTTGTGCAAATCAGTGACGGTGAAAGGACTTATTTTATTGATGTAAACTCTAAAACTATCAATGAAAACAGAATTGTAAAAAAGATTCTGGGTTTGAAGGTTGGAGAAGTCATTGATGTCGAGGATTCGATGACTCATAAGAAAGATAAAATCAAAGTATCGTTTATTTATGACAAGTATTCCGGACTAACCGCTCGCATTACGGATGAACTTAACCAGTCGAAATACACAGGGATGAGTATCAAGTCGGTAAAGTTTGATGGTTCCGACCCAGAAAATATTAGCAAGAAATTGATTGAGGAGTTTGGCGAAGCCGGAGACAGAAATAAGATTAGGCGTGATGAGGCATTTTCGAAATATTATCGAGGCGCGATTTCTTTTACTGAACTGGTGCGCTCTGTATCGTCCGCAAAACTACTTGATCTATACAGTTTCCTTACCTCCCGAAACAGTGATGGCTTTGTTGTAATACCCTTGCGTTACTTTAATAATATAAGGATTAAGGATGATACTGAATTTGTCATTGACTTGACGACACTGCCAATTTTAAAAAAGATTTCAGAGGACTTTCCAGATTTGATCCATGGAAAATTTGTCATCTCTCAGTATGCCATTGAATACATCGAATCAGAACTTGATGAAGCTAGAAAGCTACCTGAAGAAGGGCTGTCAGTAATAATTACATCCTCAGGTGTTATTCCGAACCTGTATCCACCAGAGTATAAAAAGAACAGAATCGAAACCTTCGAAAATATTTTGGAGTGGATTAAAAAGCTCTGCGAAACTAGAATTTCCAAAGAAAAGTTGGATATGATAATAGCAAGACCTGATTTAGTTAAGGAGAATGACCTCGTCTTTAATTACTTTATTGATACAACTCTACTGTCAATTGGTAGAACCCTTATCTCTGACGACAGGTTGCACAACACAAAGTTTGCAGATAACTACCTTACGGTGAGTCTTGAATATTACCTTCAGTATTTCTATAAAGATGCATTCAAGAGTTCTCTGCTGCCGATATTAATTCGTAACCACTATGTAGGAATCAGGATATATAGAGAAAATCTTGAACAAGAATTTAAGAAGCCGCATTATGGTGGAAAAAGCACTTTTCATTTTTGTTTGGAGAATTTACCGTTTTCAATAAATAATGACACAGGCGTATTCAATGATTGCCTCGATTTCATCAAATCTATTTACTCAGAGTCAATGCCCCTTGCTGCAAAAAAAGAGGTTTCGCAAAGCATTCTGGTAAATGTCTTGAATGGATATCCGAACTTTCTTCAGCTTAGAAACAGTCTTGTTGACATCATTAATTCAAAATTCTTTCTACTCCAACTCTATTTGCCTGACGTACTTGATGATTTTACAGCAGCTTTGGAAATATTAAATCGGACTTCTGCAATGACTTCACCAAAACAATGAAAATTGAACAGGAAATAAATGGTCGTCAAAGGAATGAGACAACGACAAACAAGATTTGTTATAAGTTATGAGCTAAAATAAAAATCGAATCACGGAATAATGATGCAAAATGTAATATCAATAAAGCAAAACTCGACTCTTGAAGACGTTGATTTATATTATGCGGAATTGTATAGGTATATCAAACAGGAAGCAACGGTACATATCAGCTTACCAAAGGAACTAAAGAAGCATTATCTAGGATTGGTACCCGCCCTTATTCAACTGGTATGTACGTGGGTCCGTTACAAAAAGTCTGGCAAATTAATATTGTCAATTTCTGCCAATGCAACACAACAAGAGATAGATGATCTATATGAAAATGAATTGATCTATCCACTTGTAGCACTTGTTTGGAATAAAAATGAGGTCTATGATAAAAATGGTTCGACAAACCTGCGTTCATTCTTGAGGGATAAAAACCGGGAAGTTGCCAGCAGAATGAAAAGTGTGAAACCATTCAAGGGATACAAATTGCCCTTGGTTATTTCTGATCATATTGCCGGAGCCGATTTGCCAATTTTTGAAGCTAGTAATGATTTCAAAAACGAAGAGGATATTAGAGAGAGCTTAAGACCCGCCATAAATGAGATACTAAACTTTATCCTGAGTTTGAAAACTGAGCATAAGGTTGTACTAAATGATTTAAAAAAAATCACCTTCGAACTGATGAAGAATACTTTCGAGTGGGGAAGGACTGATGGGTATAACGTATCGCTTGATCCAAATCTCCGAGGTGTGCTATTCAAATTTTACAAGAACAGACGAAAGACTCTTGTTGAGGACTTTAATAATCATCCAGGAGTAGTACATTATTTAAACAATAAAGTCCTCAAAGAAAATACGCAAGCTGAGTTATATTTCCTGGAGCTATCTGTTTTTGACAGTGGCATAGGCTTCATCAAGAAGTTTAAGTCACTAAATCCTTCTACCAAATTAAGCGATGTCGATATAGTGAAAACGTGTATGATTAAGCATAACACCTTAGCGCAAGGCCTTGAGAAAGAGGATAAAGGTATTGGATTGGATCGGGTATTGAAGACGCTCAATAAAAAGGGTTTTCTACGAATAAAGACCGGGACTGTTTGCTTATATAGGGATCTTATAGCCAACAACTACTTGGAACTGGAGAAAGGAGATGTCGATAAGATGGAGTTGTTTGATTGGAAGAAAGAGAGCAATACGAAGTACACGTCCTTTCCATCAGCCTCCGGTTCTGTGATTACAATTCTATATCCGTTATCCACTCAAGAAGAATAGGATATGAACAACCACTACATCTATAAATTTACGTATATCGAGAAAGAGAAGGGTGTGGAGAGGGTTGTGTCGGCAACAGTAATATTTTGCGATCGTGACGAAATAAATCCAATCACTCTTTCAGCGGCAATAAAAGCGTTCTACGAGCAAAATTCCCAAACCGATAAAGTGTTTGTGATTGCCCGGAATTCGTTAGAGTCAGAACTCAATAAAATATTCGTTGAAAATTTACACAAGACGTTCAAAGGAATCCCAAAGCGTCAGGAAACACACTTGTTGGACAATCTATACCTGTTGGTGTTTAATCAGAAAGGGAATCTTGAATTAGTGCACTCGAGACCCAAGAAGATCCCAACTGGATTTCTGAAGAACTACCTGAATGAAGGTTTGCAAAATATTTTCATAAAGCGGGGAGGCTTAGTTTCCTCATCTGGAAGCTCTCATCATTATGTTTTTCCATCTGGTAAGCATTGCGATAAGTTTTTAAGAACAGGAAACATTTTACTGGCTAGTTCAGAAATATATTTTATTGCCTACGCCCTGCTAAGGCATTTCGAGTTTACCCAGCACTCGCAAATTTACTGCGACACTTCATCCATTAACAGTATCGCCTTTGCGTTGTCCGACCTCATCAATAGATTTCAAGACGAAAAAGAAAGAAGGCAAATTCCGATTGAAAGCTTTAGCTCGTATGAGGGATTATACAAGAATGAAATAAGCTATAAGAACAATAGTTTGCTGTTAATCTCAGCATCAACCTCTGCTAATATTGTTTCATACATACTGGACAATCACAAGGAGATTGATCGCTCAAATATCATCGTGCTATACTATTTAGGAGAAGTAAAGAATTATTCAAACATAAAAGATAAGGTAATATGCAACTTAACTCACTCGAAAAGTAATCCCAACGGAATTCAATTCTACCAAACGTTTAAATCTGATAACTGTGAGTTCTGTGAGAAGGGATCATTTCCTGTGGAAGTAAAGGGTGATTCATTTTTGTTAGAGCAACCTAAAATAAATCGAATTTTGTTGGGCGTGAAAGATCCGGAAAAATACCTGTCGGAGTTTGTTGATCAATTTAAGTCAAGGAAGAAGAAAAACACAGTTTTAAAGGTCCATTACAAGGAGAAGAATACGAACAAGTACGAGATATACATAGACTATTATGAATTGCTTGATGGAGTGAAGAAATTAAGGTATTCTGAATATCGAAATAAGCTAAATGCGTACGTGAATCAATATGTCCCAAGTACTACCAAATACATTGTTCACTTGGAAGATAAAGCGTCTGAGGAACTGGCCGACTATATCATTGCGAAAATTGGAGATAACTATCTAACAAAGAAAAAACCAATTAAAGTTTCGCAAGATAATTTAAGCAAGGTCAAGAAAGAATCTGAGGGATCTGCATTAGTAGTTGGCTCTTGCATTTCAAATGGCAAGAACTTACTCTATATAAGCAGGGCGTTGCGAAATTATGACAACCTGAGAATAGTTTATTTCATCGGCATCACCCGAACGAAGAACAAGGAGTATCTAGATAGCTTGAAAAAGAATCTCAAGCAAGGAACTTACGGTGCAGAATCGAGTTCATTCATCGAAGTTGAATCTATATTCTGTGAGAATAATTCTAAAAACTCCTCATGGCTTAGGGAGATTGAATTTATAAAGGAGTTTATTGATTTTCTTGGAGACAACATGACTTCAACTTCTAAGGAAACACAAAGGTTTTTAAAGCAGCGAAAGGCGATTCTGGAATCGGGAGCCGGTGATAAGAATAGAGGTTTATCGCAGGAGTTATTCTACCCTCGTGTCATTGATAGTGAATATCACCAACTCGAAATAAGGAAGAACTTTGCCTTCTTTGAATTTGAAGGTTACGTTGGGGATGTCACACAATCTGATATTTACTTCACCATTTCAAATATCATCAATGGCCTCAGAAACACCGATAAACCAGACAGAAATCTTAAACAAACTGTTTATGTTCGAAACATTATTGAACCTGGGAATTTTAATCGTTTTAATGATGGGATTATTCAGGCTTCAATTTTACGAGCAGCGAGGTCAGAGGAATTAATCTACTCTATTGATCCAGATCTCTCGTCTGAAATGTATGGAATACTTGAAACCATTATTAAGTATCATGAGGAGGAACAGGGTGAAGCACTCTTTGAGTTTCTTTATGCTATTTCTATTAAGAAATTGTCTCTCAAGAAAAGCGATCTTTTAAAGGTGTTGAATCTATTAGATGAAAAATGTAAGGGAGAGATATTTCTTTGCTTCTCAAATTTTATTCGAGAAAATGTATTTACGGAAAAAGAACCGACTCCATTAATAAGACCTGTCAGTCGAAAGAAAGCATCTAAAAAATAGGAAACCAGCAGAACCTACACCAGTAAAGTAGTCTTGTCAAATTTTACTTCAAGCCTACGAATATATTGTGAATGGAATGTGAGTGTGCTGACGGTGGATATTGTAGAGGGTTTGCGAAAGTAAAGTTTGAACAATGGGTGCAACAATTATATTGGCCAAACAAGAATCGACAGATAGGATACTACATATAAATGATGTAGAAAAAGATCGTATTGGTTTTTCCTGTGTTGGCTGTAGCAAAGAAATGGTTGTTGTAAAAAGTGAAGCGAGGAGAAAGGATTGGCATTTTAGGCATAAGGATGTAACGTGTTGTAATGGAAGCAAGGATAAAGCTTTACACGATTTTGCGGTACAGCTCTTGATGGCGAATGCTGAAATTGCAATTTCAAAGAAATTACAAATTACCTACAACGAACCAAGAAAAGAAGTTGCACTTTTTGGTAAGCGCTCTGATGTTACCGTGAAATTTGAAACTGAGGATATACACTTTGAAGTTTTTGTCACCCATGATCTAGACAAGGAGAAGATCGACTTATACAAAACCAAAAAAATAAAATGTATAAAAATTGATTTGTCTAATCCTGAGTTATTGACTGCACAACCTGAAAATATTGTGGATGCGGTTCTTAGACAGACCAAAAATAAAACAGTTGTTTATTGGGAGGATGAAAAGCTAATTGAAACAATTCAACCGGCTTCTAGCGATAGTGGCAATGGTAATGGTTGGCTCTATTTATTATTTTTCTTTCTTGGGGCAACATATATTTATAATCTATTCACTGGGTCAAAAAGAAAAAATTCCAAGAAAATTGCATTTCGGAAAAAATGATAAGGTAGCCAGTTCAGCTTAAACGAATACCCGACAACGAAGATCTTATAAAATATGATCTGAATGGTTGGGTGAGGCAATTGATTTTGCTGAGCGGTTGTCAAGAGGTTTAGTTTGATTGAAGCTTGCTATAAATTATAAGGCTTATGCTCAAGGATGTTTTAGCTGACAATCTGGACATTGTTTTTTGCGGTACAGCCAAAGGAGAGGCATCTGCAAGACTTGGCTATTACTATGCTGGCCCAGGGAATAAGTTTTATGGGGTATTAAGCAGTGCGGGTTTTACTCCAAAGAGACTTTTGCCGAGTGAATGTTATGAAGTCAACAAATACAAGATAGGTCTAACTGACCTTGTTCATACTCAATCCGGCAACGACAATGAAATTGATGACGAAAGCTACGATGTAGAAGGCTTCATATCAAAAATGGAAAAGTATAATCCAAAAATCGTAGCCTTCACAAGTAAAAAGGCGGCTTCTTTTGCCCTTGGTTTTCGAGGGGTAACGAGTTTAATTGACTATGGATTGCAGAAAACACAAATAGGTAATTCCAAGGTTTTTGTCCTTACATCCACTTCTGGGAGTGCCAGAAGATATTGGGATGAGTCTTATTGGCTTGAATTAAAGGGTATTTTAAAATATTGATTATCTGCACTTTACAATTAGTGTAACCTCAAAGCATATATAGCATCAAGTAAGTAAAACGAACAAGTGAAATATCAAAAAGTAATAACAGGATTTCAGACCAGTACCAATGAGGGTCTTAAAACCCTTTTTGAGGGGTATGGACAAAAGCTTTTCGGTTTTTCGGTAACCCATTTTCATATAGATGAAGATGAAGGGTATGATGTTCTTTATAAAACAATAGAAACGGTAGGCAAGGTAATTACGCGATATGATTTTAGTTCAGAAAATCACTTTGCCAATTGGCTTTTCAAAATCCACAAGAACAATATCCTTCAATTACTGAGAAGTAAAAAAAGTAAAGAACAAGAATTTCAAACTGTTGACTTGAGTGATTGGGAAAACGAAGTAAGGGAGTTAGAGGATGCCGATTTCAAGCTTGATATTTTCAAGCCTGTAATCGAACAAATTTCATCTATCAACCCCTACGTTAGTTCTTCGAAAAACAACAAGCTTTTCTTAGCAATGCAGAAAGCATTACAACAACTAAGCGAAGTAGAAAGAGAGTTGCTTTTGTTAAGAATGAACAACTATAGCTACGATGAAATTGCAGCAATGCTGAACATTGAAAACAATCAACTAAAAGTAAAGTTCATTCGGGCAAAGGCCAAATTGCAAAAGAAAACATTGGAATTACTAAACGACACATACAATGAAACAAAATAAGGAAACAAAACCATTCGAGAATTTGCTGATGGCATACATCACAAAAGAAGGTCAGGAAAACTTTGTTTCAAATAGCTCAGACAAAGAAGCGGAGATCGTCTTTGCAAAGCAATTCAGTTCAGCACTCTCTCAAGAGAGAGTAAACACTTTGATTTCATCTTTAACTGAATCTTTATCGAAAGATACCTTGGGTTCGTTAATTCAAAATGCATTGGCAAGCAGTGATACAAATATTAGCGACCTACAAGCCAATACTGGCTTAACAACATCGCTTTTAGAGGATATAAAATCTGATATGGTCTTTACTAACAGTGTACCGGTGAAGTCTCTTGTGAAATTATTGAAACTTTTAAATGTTTCATTAGAAAAGGCACAGTTAGCCATTGACACTACTTTTGAAAGATTGAGTGCTGAGAGTAAGATGTTTTTGACAATTCCTATGAAGGCACAACCATCTTTCCGAAAAGGGATGTCCAACAACACTGGTGCCTTTGACATGGTAAGATTGAAATCGGATGAAAGCTACTTATATCAGAACAAAGAAGCTTTGGACAAGTACACTAAACGTCTATCGGAATTATACAGAGAAATCTAAAGGACAGTAAAATGGAGTGGAGCATATCAAAATTATCAGCCCTCAGACAATGTCATAGGAAATTCTATTTCGCCTATGAATTATCTGATTTCCATTTTACTCATCCTATTAGAAGGAAGGCGTTTGAGTTAGCTCAATCAAAAAATCTGAGAATGTGGCAAGGTACTTTGATTGATAATTTTTTTAGCAAAAAAATAATTCCTCTGTATAAGGACAAAAAAAATATAGATTTTAAAGCCCTAGCGGATGATCTTGTAGAAATAGCTAAAGCGCAATTTGCCTTTTCGGAACAACATCTTTATAGAGACAAATCGGTTACCAAAACGAAGGCTGGAGACGCATTTCAGATACTGGATATTCATGAATGTGGAGTTCCTCATGTAGAGGAAGATGTACTTAGTGTGTATTCTACAATCAAGGAAATAATCTTACAAATACCACAATACCCAAGTCCTGAGGAAGGAAAGACGTTGCATGAGTACTTAGTGTCGTCAAACTATTTGCAAACCGATATTAAGTATTGGAGCTATGAATTCGAAGGAGTAAAGTTAAACCCTCAAATTGACTTGGTGAGGCATAAGAACAAGGCAATTCATGTAATTGATTGGAAAGTGTCAGACAGCAACACCAGCGATTACTCTAAGCAATTATACCTTGCTGGCATAGTTGCGTTTCACAACATCAAGAAAAGTAATCTTGAAAAACAATGGTCGCCGCCCAAGTTGGAAGACTTTTCATTGTTTGAAATTAATTTAATGAATGGCAATAAAAGACAACATCCATTTACAAAAGAAAGCGCAGCCGGGGCATTGGATTATGTCTATCAATTTAAAGATGAACAAGAGCAGCTTTCAGGATGTAAAAAATGGGATGAACTGAATATTGAAGATTACATCACAACGGACAAAAGGGAGACATGCATGTTCTGTAAGTTCAAGCCGTTGTGCATTCACTTAATTAAAAACAATTTCAAATACGATGAAAACGAATATTATAAATTGGTTTCGCGTCAGCAACTGGTCTGAGTTTAACTTTCAATATCGCTTAGTCGATGTTAAAATTGAAGGAGTAGGCAATGATACAAAATTGTTGAACAAGGCGTTTTACAATGCCCTTAACCACCTTGCATATTCCACAAAAGGAGTTGTTGCTACAGCTTACCACGAAAACAAAAGATATGTTGCCGTGAAGGGCGATGCCATACTAAAACAAGAGACTATTACTGGTAGTCCAATGAATGTCATATTGACACCATTAGAAGGCGTGTTTCAGTTGAACGCCAAAACTATGGATGATCAGAATCTTGACTTGGCTTTAAAATTTTTAGACAGTGCTATCAACTGGCAGCTCAACAAGAATAGAAATCTATGGGATGCCGGAATAAATACCTTTTTAAAGAAAACTCCTCTACCTCTTTCCAGTGAAATTGAAACTGATATTTACCAAGGTTTCAAGTTTAAGATTGTTGCAGCAGATAAAGACAATGTGTTTATCTGTCTTGACTTGGCATATCGCTATGCTGATAAGAAAACGCTATCTGAGCTTTTGAAACTGATACCAAAGGAAAGGCACAATGATTTAGTATCCAATAAAAATTTCCTCTACTTAAATGGTGACGACTGGTACACCGTAAAAGGAAAATCAATTGGCGGTTCTATTTCAGAACACATGATGACAATTAGTCAAAAAAATGTATCGGTCTATGACTATATAGCAAATGATGGTAAATATGCTAACGCTAAATTTAAAGCACCACTAAATAAAAACTCAGAAACCCTATTTTATTCTTATGCCTCAAATGCAGCAAGTACTTTCGCTAGTGCGGCTTGCTTAGCAAAACGAATTCGTTTTGCAGAGGACGATTTACACAGAAATTCGATCAACGATCCTAACAAAAGATTTTACAAAGCGGAACTCTGTATTTCAAACTATTTTCAACATCTCAAATTCAATGGTGTTGAAATGAAAATTGATGCAAAACCATACAAAAAGGATTGCAAGGTGTTCAGTCTACCGGCATTAAAATATGGAAGAGGGGCGGTACTTAACCCCTATGAAGGCACCGTTAAGTATGGCAAACCAATAGATACATTTCCAAAGCGCAGACGAGAATTTGTTTTTAGGAATGGAATATTGTCAGAAACACCATTCACAAATCAATACTTATTCATTCCGGATAATGTATCTCTTCCCTTTGGCAAAACATTAAAGTATTATTTTGATAAAGGGATGAAAAATATTGCCCCCCACTTTCCGGGCTTTATTATCCATGAATACTCAACCAAGAATGCGCCATTTGCTCACAAAGTCTTTTCTGATTTGAAAAAATATATTGAGCAAAACCGATTGGCAGGTGGTAGTGCTATTTTTGTGCTCCCTGAAAGTTCCGGTGATGAGGGCACATTCATAAGATCGCTCCACAAGATTATAAAGAAGGAATTATTTGATACTATTAAAATTAAATGTGTTAGCGCAACAAGCTTAAAACGATATTTAAAATTGGGTGTAAATGAACGGTATCCACTTTCATACGCTGTTCCGGATGGATTAATGCGAAACTTTATTTCGTATCAAACAAATACTTTGTTTGAACATCTTATTATCAATAAGAAGTGGGCGTTTGCATTATCACAAAATCTCAATCATGATTTGTACATAGGAATTGACGCACATGAATTTTATGCCGGATTCTGTTTCTTTTTCGGAAATGGTGAAAAGATAGTTTTTGAGGTTGATAAGGTTTCTAAAGGCACTGGTACTTTTCGCAATGAAAAAATAAATTACAAAGTTATTGCCGATAAGATTTATGCTGTTCTATCCAGACATTTGTCGGTGGAGGAACACAAACCAAAAAGTATTGTAATTCTTCGTGATGGGGTAAGCTACGGAGAAGAAGAAAAAGCACTATGTGATGCGATGCAAAGACTTTCTGACGCTAAGTTATTGGATAAGGATACCGTTCAAACCGGTGTTATTGACGTAGCAAAGTCTACCGCTGTGCCAGTCAGAGCTGCGGCATTTAACGGAAATTACCGATCTCTGGCAAATCCGGATTGCGGCACCTATTTCATGATGAATAAGAAAGATGCTTTCATTTTCAATACAGGTACGCCATACACTGTGCCTGGATCATCAAAACCAATTCATGTGTCGTTCACTTCTGGTAATATTGACTTTGAAAAGGCTCTCGAAGATATTTTCCGTTTAACACAGATTACATTTTCATCACCTGACAGGCCAACCTCATTACCCTTGCCTCTGAAGCTAATTGACACTTTGATTAGGGATGTAGCTCACGAATATGATTTTGCATTTACGCAAGAGAAGGAAATCAAAGCCTTAGAACCAGCATTAAACTGACAAAGAAATGAGCGACTTTAGTTTATTATATAAAAAGTACAATTCTGTATCAAATCTCACAAATGATTTGAATAACTCAGTTATTACGTTGAAGCGGAGAAGGGTCTCAACTATCAAAGCGAACAACGAGAAACATCCCAAACTTGCTGTTACGGAAGATGAAGTAGCTAAGGCAAACTCGTTGCTCTTAGCCATTCTTTCTCTTTTGGATAGTTTCTACAAAGAGCAGGACACAAAGAACGAGTTGTACGAATTGATGGACAACGCCATGTTTCAAAACCAAATTTTAAAGAATGTTATCTTCAAGAGCGACATTACCAATACTCTAGTAAAACTTAAATCAAATAAAGATTTAACTGAAAAGGATTTAATAAATATTGATAAATTCATTTCAATACTTGACAATGAAGCAGCTGTGCTTTTTAGAAAATTACGTACGAGCAGAGGATGAATAATTTTATAAAAGCATTGTACGCAGACCTGTTGCACCGGATTGATGTTGTTGTTAGCGACATCAAGAGCATGGAACATCACCAAGATATTAAGGATAGATTCATTGCTGATACACTTAACCAATTCGCACTAATTCGTAACGAGCTGCAAAGTGCCTTAGATACCGGTGTTTTGGAAATAGATATTTTTTCAGGAAATAATCTTTTTAGATTCAATAGGGTTCATAGGGAGTTTAAAGCAATTCATTCTTATCGTTATTTAGCAATAAAGAATTACAAAGAGCCGGAGATTTTTTTCTATCAGGTTATTTCTCAAATTTATTCAGAGCATCGAATAAGTGCATTGCCGCCAATTGTTTCGACAATTAGTAACCACGACTATTATTATTGGGCAGTACCTTACTTCGAAATTATTGCTTTGCCATCAGGTGAAGAGCATAGTTTGTTGAACCTACCCGATATGTATCATGAAATTGGTCACCTTCTTCATTCAATGTTTGGAGGAAAAAGTTGTGAAGTTTCTGCTTCTGTCATAGATAAGCACTTTGCAAAGGAAATTGTTAGAGTAATTGATGACGGAACTGCCATTCATTTTCAAGAAACATTAGAACTCGCGAAATACTTGTGGCAAGCATCCTGGTTGGAGGAATTTAGTTGCGATTTGGTCGGAACTTACATGACTGGCGCCTCTTATGCGTGGACGAACTTAAAGTTACTTTCCACAGGACACGGTTCAACAAAGATTTTTGAATACTCGCAATCCCATCCAGCAGATGAAGCTCGAATGCGGATAATAATTTTAATGCTTGAGAAATTGGGATTGACTAATGACAAAACACGGGTAGAGACTGCATGGAAAGTATTCTTGAAGGACACAGAGGTTTTTAAGCCAACAGATTATGCCTTGTTGTATCCTCAGAAATTATTACAACACATCGTTGACGAATTCTTCGCTTTCTATCAGAATGCGGATTTGGCTTCTCATCCCGAACTTCTTCATAAAGGAGTCAATTCAATTTCTTGTTTATTGAACAATGCATGGGATACTGCACAAACCAATCCTGGCAACTACTTTAATTACGAAATAGATTCAATAAATCAACTGAGGGCAGCTTTTGGATTAGCTAAAATTTAGAGGCTCATTCATAGAATTAAATTTATTGCGTGGACAAATTGGGATCAGGCTTTCTCCGTATAGTGCATTTAAAGCATTACGATTGGATGAGACCTTCTGAATGATCATGCAAAACCAGTGATGCTGTAAAATAGTGCCGTTAGAACAGCGGAAGAGAACCTTAAAATAGAGATTCTACTCATGCAGAATCGGGAAGGGTTGAAAAGTGAACAAGGTGCCGAAGTTCAAATCGCATATGAGGCATTGGAAGTAAAGCCGAAGTTTCTGATCCAGTATTTTCCCAGAGACTGTTTTTCGGTTCTCAATAACCTCAGTACACAAAACTCTTAATTGCCTTGTCAATATCCTGATAGAAAAGCGTGAGGTAATTTTCCGGTATAGCCCCATTATCTTTTCGCATCTCCAGTATCAGTTGATCGTAATGCGCCAGATCGACCGGAGAAATGAGCAATGTCTGAAGTGAGCGTTTTATGAATTCCTGCCTTACCCTGGAAACATCCGACAGACGGTGGTTTTCTAAAACATACTTTAAAAGATTTTCATCAACCAATAAACTTTTGACTAGATCATTTCGCACCGTTCGGATTCTGTCAATCGTATCCGGTATCTCGTTTTTACCGACTAAAGGTGTATTTACTTCTTCTCTCATGTCATTGCAAGATAAAGAAATGTAAGACGAGTACCGGGTTCATTTCAATAAATGAAGTAACAGGAGATTGAATTAAACTCCTGTTACTTCGATTCTGAGTCAGCTTAGGTATGCTGTAAGCAATATCTTTGCTTTTCCAGTTCTGATAACGCAGCTTCATCCCATCGCTCACAACCTTGTTCGATGTTATCCATATAGGCGACATGCCTCTGATCTTCGTCATCATAATAGAACCTGATGTCGAGGTAGATACCAAAGTCATGTGGACAGCGGATGATCTTGAAGTGCGATCCTGTAGGAGGAGCACCATACACACGCTGCAGTTGGCTAATGTAAGTGCGTGCTTCAAGCCGTGCCTGATTGATGTAGTCTTCCATCCCTACTTGTGCGCAAGGTTCGCTTAGCGGTGTTGTTGTTACTAATTCGATGTAGTCTGTCATAACGCATCATGTTTAAGTTGAACATTTTTTATGCGCGACTACACCGGCTCTTACGATGACAGCACAAGGATTGAAATCCTTGTGCGCTCCTTACCGGAGGAAACGGAATAAATGGAATGTTGCGGGGGATGTGGGTTTATGCCGTAGTCTCTGGCAAGGAGTCAGCGAAAGAGCCGAACTTGGTGCAAAAAAATAGGCAGGAAATCTTTCGATCATCCTGCCTTATCCAAGTAAATGGGCTCCCTGAATTTTATTTTGATGCGACCTCAATTGACCTTCATATAGACATTGCGTTCACTTTTTCCTTTTCGAAGCCGATTGCCCACCAGGTCAATCTTCAAAGATAAAAATAAACCGGATAACTCAGGGTTGAGGGTACTGTCAGTAGGGTCAAACGTTGCCCTGTAGGTCGGCATCGGGTGGTTGTCCTCCAGTTGCAGGTTTTGCCATCCCAGGGTATCGTAGTCATTTTGCCGCCACTTATTATTGACGATCTCGTACCCGTTCTGCTTGGGTAAAATGAAGATGGTATCGCGGATCTTTCCCATGCCCAACTTGCGATCTGTGAATGGGTGGGGCACTTCAAACCCCACCTCTTTGACATATCGTCCAACGATCTGCTCTTGCGTCACTTCTTTTTCGGAACAGGCTTGAAAAAGAATGATCAGTACAATTGATGATAAAATCTGTCGCGTCATGTTAGTTCTTGTTTATATAGTCAACCATTAGCAATAGCATATTTCGAACGCTCCGCTTGGTTCCATCTTCCGTATTGTAATAGCGTACGCGGAAACTCTCGTATGAAATACTTTCCAATCTTTTCGTTTGAAAAAACCGCGAGAAGAATCTGATCAGATCAGATACGTTTTTGTTGTTGATGACTTTTGTTTCGATAAACACCCTCAGCAAATACGCCAACTGAGAGACGGACATCTCGGTTTTCAATTTGAAGTCCTCTGCCAGCACTGTGCCTGCCGCATTTTTTTCATTCAGTTTATGCATCTTTTCCAGATAGAATACTTCTTCGGCAATCCATTCGGCTAATTGTTCCTTCAAAGAATGTATCGTTCTGTTGTAACCCACACCGGGTTTCACCTGAGTCTGGTTGACCATCTTCAGAAAGAATGACAACCTTTCAATTCTCCCGGAAGATGAATCAACCGTTTCCAATTGAGCCACAACATAGTTGGTATAGTAGCGAAAGTATTTAATGGTGTTATAGTTTAGGTAAAGCAATTCAGACCGAAGGTCATCATCGATGCTATTTTCATCTTTCCTGAAATTGACTATGCGCTGAATCTCTTTTTGAATCTCTTTGACGTAAATAATTTTCCGGTAGGTGATCTGTCCTGTAGGAATGTTCTCTATGAACTTCTTCATCGGATGTAACACAAGTTCGATGAGTTGAGGTTCTGTGGATAGTCGGTTGAGGTGATCCTGAAGCTCGCCATAGGTTTTAACAATGTCGCTACCCGCTAATGTAATGTAGCTTTCCGGTGCTTTCGTGTCCTGATCGAAATACTTGGTAAAGTGCCGCTCAATGAAAGTCAATAGTTCCTCAACTGCAGCACAGGATAGTCGGTGAAGTTCGTAATAGTTCTGATCCTCGCTGCTATCATCTATGACCTTAGCAAGCTGATCCGTCAGCCGGATCAATTCCTGCTGATGTAACTGAATGTGCCGCTCCAGGTGGCGTTCGTCCTCGAAGGCATATATCTCATGAACGAACTTCTTTTTTATTCTGTCAGTCTCGTCCCGTAAAATGTTCTTCGATGCATCCAACTGATCAGGCGA
>JBGTGG010000353.1:0-32423 GCA_041746855.1 Cyclobacteriaceae bacterium
GATCCATTTCGGATCACACTTACCCCGGCCACACTTTCCAGTAAATCAGAAAGTGTTTTGTTTCCTTCCTCAGTAATTTTTTCATTTCCTATTACCTGACTGACTTGTGTTTTGTTTTCGTTCTGATCGCCATGCACGGTAACTTCAGAAAGTAGTTGATCATGCTGCACCAGTTCGATGGTCAAAAATGTATCACGCTCTATTACTGAAAAAAAGCGGATGGTTTCGTATCCTAAAAACGATACTTCCAGGTGGTAGCCTCCTTTGCAAAAATTCCGGATTAAAAATTGACCGTTGTCATCCGCAATGACACCCGTTTGTTTTTCAGTAATTTTAACGGTCGCAAAAGCTAACGGGTTCTTGGTTGTTTTGTCAACTATTTTTCCCTGAAGGGAGAGCATACAATCTTGTCCGGCACAAATTAATGGCCCGGACAAGATCAATGCTAGCAGAAAAATTCTCACGTATTCCTATTGGATCACTATATTAAAAGTAACCTGCACATCGGTTTCGCCACCGGCATCTGCCAATGTTCCGTTGTTTGGTTTTTTGGGTTCATGGCGAAGGGTAATGGTAAGGGTGCCTGTGCTTGCTGCGCCAGTCACAACGATTGTTTTGATGCCTATGGGATGACCGTTGATGTCTAGATCGTCTTCATCGTTTTCATCATAATCAAAAGTTGCATTGTAGGTTCCTGCTTTAATATAAAACACCTGGTGCTCATCACCCTCTTCAATCACTTCTTCGGTGATGTCTTCAACAGGGGTTTCCAGCTCATTTAAAAATTCGATGGTTCCAGTGTAAGTAGTATTGGCAGCCAAGACTCCCTCTTCAATTACAGGATCAGTGCCGCCATCGCCATCCAGATCTTTAAAGGAAAACACAACATCATCACCTTCAACACCGACAGGTGTAAGGGTATAAATGATGGTGGTAATCAACTCCTCTTCATTGGGAATAATTGGATCGTCATCATTACAAGAAATAAGACCAACGCTTAAAATGAATATCAATAAAATACTTTTAACGTATTGCATGTTTAAATTTTTTTAAATGGAAAATAACCGGTTCTGCAAACCTGCAACCGGATTGAATAAATAAGTGCTAAATCAGGATAGAGCCGGTGGCCCGCGCAAGAAAGGGATAGCCGCTGTAGCGCTATTCGTTTTTTTCTGTGGAGATTCTGTTTGTATGATCTCATCAAATTGTATGGGATCATAAACTATTGGTCCAACTTCAAATAAGTAAGTAGTGATTAAAGCATCACAGATTTCACAACACACCACAAGTGTGTCGAGATGGTAGGTATGCTCACATCCTGCTTTTGTATCAAAATGAATAAGGAAACGATGGCAGGCATCAGTTTCATCGGCTTCAGTGCAAACTGCTACTTCAGTATCGTGATGATGGTGGTCGACATGAATGACCTTTATCACCTCAAATGAACTCACGATCACCAATAGCGCAACCGCCAACCATACCCGTGGGGTGATTGGAAGGATTGTGGATATGGATTTCACTTTATTCATGTCTGAAAACATCAGATTCACGCAAAGCGCGCAAAGGTTTCGCAAAGGTCGCAAAAACTTCGCGATCTTTTGCGGTTTTCTTTGCGTTCTCTGCATGAAAATATTTTATTCACTAACACATTATGGTTTCTACTTTTCTCCGGTCAACAATTTATATCCAGTATTGATTCCCTTTTCCGTTGCCGGTAAACTTTTCATCCATGCCGGCATGGGCGCTCCTTTTAAGTAATGATCAAAATATTGTTGCATCCGGATCGCAAAATCTGTTTTGTTTTGTCTAAGTCCTAAACCATGGTCTTCTCCATTATAGTTCAACATCCACACGGGTTTGTCCAATCTGCGAAGCGCCATGTAAAACTCGATTCCCTGATACCATGGCACTGCGCCATCAGCATCATTGTGCATCATCAACACGGGGGTTTCAATTTTATCAGCAAAGAAAAGTGGTGAGTTTTCAATGTAGCGAAGCGGTGTTTCCCATAAGGTTCCACCAAGTCTAGTTTGGCTGCGTTCGTATTGAAACATCCTGCTCATCCCACTTCCCCAACGGATTCCTCCATACGCACTGGTCATGTTTGAAACGGGGGCACCCGCTTCAGCTGCTTTGAAAATATTCGTGCGTGTAATCAAATAAGCAATTTGGTAGCCGCCCCAACTGTGACCTTGCACACCAATATTTTTTTCATCGACAAAGCCCCTTTTCATTAGATCAGTAATTCCGGGCAAAATACAATTGAGTGCACTCTCGCCCGGATAACCGATTTTATAAACGATGTCGGGAACAAAAACAAGATAGCCGTTGCTGGCATACATGGAAAAATTTATCGAAGAACGAATCGGTGCCGGTTCGATATGTCGGTGCAAGCCATCACTCATTTTCTCATAGAAATATACCATCATCGGATATTTCTTTTTCGGGTCAAAGTTTTCGGGCTTGATCAACAATCCCCTTAGCGGGATATTATCCAAGGAAGTCCACTCTACCAATTCAATATTTCCCCACAAGTAATTTTTCATTTGTGGATTGGCATCACTGATTTTCTTTGGAGTGTTAAAACTTAAGGTGGTTGTCCAGAGATCGGAAAACTCACGGAAACTTTCACGTGTATACAACACCTGATTGGAAGCTTCCGCTTTTTGCAAGCGGCCGTATGCATGATCGCTCATCAATAATTTTGTGAGCTTACCACTTTTTAGTGATAACGAATAAAAGCCTGAAGCTTTCGTGGTTTCATCAAAAGCACTAAGAATTAATTCCTGATCACTTTTGATAAAACGTTCTTCGCGATCCAGTCGTTGATAGCGAAACACTATTTTTTGTTCACGACCGATCTTGGTAAGGTTTACAGGCTTGGTATTTCCAGCAGGATCAAATGCCCACAAGTCGTAGCGATCATAGACAATCAACAATTTATCATCCTCAGTCCACCCGGCCATACCATACGGCCCCGGATAATCAGGATGATCATCCTCCTCATCGGCAAATGAAATTTTTAAAGCTTTAGCATGATCAACGGTTGTTGCATTTTTTATAGAGTACGTATGCCAGGTTGTATCAATGCGATCAAACCAAAAAGCATAATTCGCTTTCGGACTTAATGAAGTATATCCTTTGATGCCGGTGACCACTAATTTTTTTGATCCAGTAGTAATATCCACAATGTAAACATCACTATTGGTCCCACCTTCCCACGTAATATTCTTTTGGTACGGAACATTGGTTTCTGCCAGTGCGACATTTGCATTTCCTTCATCGCCTAGTTCAAGATTAGGAATATCGGTATTGGCGAGCGTGGTGATTTTTTGATTGTTGATTTGGTAGACGGCCAGATATGATCTTCTTTGTTCTTGTTTCAGCCGTACATTTTGCATCGGATAAATCAACGGATCGTTTCCATTCCAGACTTCAACTTTCACAATTTCCTCACTCAGTAAAGTTGTGTCTTGCACCATTGGAACAGGTGCTGTCCCGAAAAATAGTTTCGAACCATCTTTTGAAAAAAGCGGCTTATAGTCTGCGCTGATAATATAATCAGTTGGAAGCACTGCATTCTTTTCAGCTGCGATTTGTTTAGCAACGGTTTCTCCTTTTTTCCAATAGAATAATTTTGGATAACGGATTAAAGCTTTTGTAGTATCGAGGTCGGCCACAAACGAAACTTGTGTGCCATCTTCACTGGTGGCAAGCCCGGTAAATTTTTGTTTGTTTTTTCCTGCCAACAGTGTTGTTAATTGTTGGCTGGTTAAATCATACCAATACACCCCCGGTGTTAATGTGCTGTCGTTTCCGGTGGAGGTGAAAAGCAATCCTTGTCCAAATTTTGCAAAGGTGTAATCCGTAACATAGCCAAAGGATGTTTCTGTTTTGGTGGCAAGGTTTCTAAGGGCGAGCGTGTACCCGTTGTCGTTTGAGTTCTTTTTTACCTTCTTAGCTTTTGCTTTTTTAACAGTATCCGTTTTGGATTTCTCAGGTTTCACCTCTTCCAATTGATACGCCAACCAGCCGGCAGCTTTTTCCGGTATTTTGTAGGACTTTACATTTGGGATTTTCTCTACCGTTTTCCCAGCAAGGGTATAAATGGCGAGTGAATCTTTTGGCAAATCTTCTTTCTTTTTCTTTTGCCTGCGCAATGCTTTCACAGAATCTTTTTGAGGTTCAATTTTAAAGAACGCAAACTTGCTGTCGAAGCTAAGGTTGATGTTGCTGGCACGGTGTATCGAATCCTGAGCGCTTTTTTTCAAATCATATAGCACAACTTTTCCATCACCGTCTTGTGGGTTCACGGTAAACACGGCAAAGTTTCCATCGCGTGTCAATTCAGAATATGTGATTTCTTTCCAGCCATCATAAATATCGTGAGTAAGCGGTTTTTTGGATGTCGGGCCGGCAGTTTTCTTTTGGGAATATGCCGTAAAACTTAATGCAACAAAAAGTAAAAGTAGATGGGTTCTCATCTGAAAATGTTTTAAATACACCAACAAGTTAAAAATATTAGAATCGAATCTACCCATCGATTTGATGATCGGTTGAATGGAATTGAAAGTGGTTGCCGCGGATAAACAATTAACAATAAATCTGTATCTTCGATGGGTTTTTCCATACTCTTATGCGCACCATCGCTATCTTTTTTTTTGCTGTGGTTTCAGCCATCAGCACGAAAGCACAATCCACACAGGTAGTTCAACTTGAGCATTCTTTACGGTGGGCGCCCGAATCGAACTTCCCAAATTTTCTTGAAGATCGGACAGTGAAAGAAACCTTGCTGGATGAAATCGGGGACCGGCTCGCTTCGAAATTAAATGTCACGGACATTGTTTTTCCGGGCGCTATTCAATACCGCATGATCAGTGGTTTTGGAAAAACAAAAATTAAATTCCCGAAATCATCCGGGGACACACAGGTAGCGATAGCTTCTGCTATTACCAGAGCCACCGTTGGCTATAGTATGCTATGGTCAATGCAGGTAGTAATTAAGAAAAAAGGTAAAACTATTTTGGATAAAGAAGTTGAGCATGAGCTTGAACCGTATTCGATGAGCATTCGCTTAAGTGCTAAGCCGTGGTTGGAAGCCAGTGAATTTACGGAGACCTTTCTTTTTCTGCTGGATGAGTGCTTAGGAAACCAGGCGTATAAGACGGAGACAATACAATTTGGATCGATTGAAATCGTTCGAAAACAAGTTGAAAAAATTATTCCGATTGGCAACGAATACAGATTGGCGGTGGCAGGCGCAATGATGACGGAAGCAGATGCAACGTATCAATTACTCAAGGATTCTGTGGTGTTGCATGATTTCTATTATAAAGACAAAGAAGAGTGGGATTTCAATTTGACATTTGCGCCTCAATCAATTTTCCCTTCCATCTTTTCTGAGATCACGGGAATTGAAACCTATTATACGTTGGAGTCGAAGGAAAAACGATTCGGTACACTCACCACGAGCGATGGAATAAAAAGAAGATTACGGTTGGATTGGTTGACGGAACTTCGAAAATCCGCAGTGGACAATGAAGTTGTGGAAGGCCAGATCATATCCCCGATCACTGGCCAATTTTTTGAAAAGGATTCATTGATTTCACATTTTATTGTGTACAGTGAACAACGTCCCATTCAAAATTTTTCATTGCGAAATGCACACTTTCAGCAAGGCGATGAAGACTGGAGCGAAACGGTTTTTACTGTTGTTGGGAATTTCAAAGGACGACCGTTTGCTGTCAACTATAATGAGGCGGATGCCCGGGTGTTGATTTCTTTGGAAGGAAAAACGGTGGCGGTTCTTTCTGTTATCAACTCAAATCCAGCAAGTCTTTCTGCTGGTGGTGTGCGGATGTCAAAAAATAAGCGGGTGATAACTTCAGGAAGTATTAAAAAGCCAAAACTCGAAGTAGGTTCAGCAGAGTGGTATCCGTTGTATGTAGTTGAAAATATTGGCGAAGAAGAAACTATAGAAATGGGGTTTATCCTGATGCTTTTATTTTTTGCAGTGGGACAAGCATGATGAGTGATGTCACTTACCAGTAAGAATAAATGCGCCCCAATAATAGGGTGATGGATATTTTTCCCTCAATTTTTTTTGAGCACTATTGAAGGCTCCGCGCATATCTTTTGTTTTGATCCAACGTTTGTAGAAGTCAACCATTAGTTTCTGCGTGGCCGTGTCATCTACTTTCCAGAGGCTCATCATAATGTTTTCCGTTCCGGCAACATGCAAGGCGCGTTGTAAACCATAAACACCTTCTCCATAGTTATCGACACCCTTGCCAGTTTCGCATGCTGAGAGCACCACTAAAAGTGTTGAGTCTAAATTTAAGCTGATTACCTCGTAAGCAGTCAGCAGTCCATCATCAATGCGTTTGGTAGTATCGTTTGCCCCCGCCAACACAATGCCTGAATGGATCATGGTTTCAGCAATGGAATTATTTTGATTATTTTTTTGTGGATCAAAAAAGCCATGACTTGCAAGATGAAGGACATTCATGTTGCTTAATTTTTTGAGATTGCTCTCTGTTGCCGATTCGGCTGTGAAAATGGTAGTTTTCCATTTTGCCGAGGTGAGCGTCTGGCCAATTAATTTTATTTCAGTTCCTGTTCCCGGAAGGTCTTCAAATCCATCACGTGTATTTTCATCCATTGAGAAAGCCGGTTGCCCAAACAATACTGCATTTTTTTCTTTTGCAATAATTTTCTTTTTGGTTTCCAGCAATTCTTTTGTGTTGCTTACAATAATCAGCTGAGTTTCATCAAGTACATATTCATTGGTGACGGGGTTGTATAAAGTATTTAAATTGATCTGGTTATAAATTCCATCATTGGAAATGTAAATTTTCTTAGGGCTTTTACCCTTTGGCATGTGGCTTTTCACAGAGTCAATAATAGGTTGCCAATAAACGGGATACGAGATCGTATCCATCATTTTAGATTGAATGGAGTTTTGATAGAAATTGAAATACTGTTTTTCCAGATGCTTTGAGCGTGTGCTCATCACGAGTGAAAATACGGGTTGCTCTTTTGTTTCGGGCGTAAGGATTATCGCTCCGTACACAATTCCTCCTGCTAGCCGGATGATTTCAATGGATGCTTCACCAGGTTTTAGTGTTTGTTGCACTTCCTTCCATGTAGCTTTTTTGAAATTAAAACCAGAACGAAAATTCCTTGAATGTTCTGTTAGCCACTTTTCATTTTCTTCAATCTTCTGTTTCAACTGATTGACCAATTCCAATTCGCTTCCATCAATTAATTCTTGCGCAAGCTGATTTTTCCGTTCCTCCCAAAGTGAATAGATATGAACAAGTGTTGTATCGCCACTGGTAAGAATGCTGTTCTTCATTCGCTTGCTTGCATTTAGTATAATCGCCTTTGTTGTTAGTTGCAGATCGTAAAGTTTTCCGGGTACGGTGGGATTGATATACGGTTCCTCCGTTTTCTGTAGAGGGATAAGGCCGGAAACCTCCAACGCAAAAGAAGTATAGCTTTCGATAATGGTCAGTTGATTCTTATAGAACGACAATTTTTCATTGTCACTCAAGTAGGTAAAATTATGAATGATGTCTTCCAGCAGGCAACCAATTAAGTCATTATAGATGTGGTCGGCTTTTGCATATTGTGTATCCCACCGATAGCCTTCTGCAAGGTTGAACAATGTTGTTGTATACAAAGACGGGTTGAGTGTCTCTTTGCTTTTTTGAATGGCTAGTGATGTAGTTAAACACGCTATTCCTTTTTCATAATCTTCGATGGAAATATAAAACTCGCCCAAATTATTTAAAGTGGCCGTATGGATGTGTGCGTTTGTATAGCCTGAAGAAGTAATAAGATCAAGTGCTGAACTCCAGTAATAAACAGCGGAGTCATTGCTATCCAGATACCGATAGGTACTTCCCAGATTTTGAAAAGCATGGATTAAATCAAGCGTGTCATTTTTTAACTGGATAATATCATAATATTCGAGCGCATACTTTTTAGCATCATCTATACGGGAAGCTCCAATGCTGTAGTTGGAAAGATTGTTTATGGTAACCTGATAGTCGTGAAGGTTTTTGTAATCATCCGGATAAAAGGATTTGATCAATTGTACTTGATCTTCCAGGATATTGATGGCTTGTTCAATTTGTCCATTGTACTGGTGGAGGGATGCGTCTAAACTATTGATTTTGAAATACACACTGGCCAGATCATAGGCAGCCGTATCAAAATGCACTTTGTTTTTTTCATGGACAATGCTGTACATATAGCGCGCCAGGCTAAGGTAGTAGGCGCTGCTATCGTATACCCCCATTGTCATGTGTGTTTTTGCAACTTCTCCGAGGGTTTCAATTTGAGAAACGTGTGGAAGTTGATAAAGTGTGAAACTAATATTAACAGCCTGCCTATAATTTTCCAGTGCTTGTTGATACCTGCCAAGTCCCGCTTCAGCATATGCCTTGTTCGATAAACTCGTCAGGTATTGATCGCTATTGACCCCAAATTCTTTCTTTGCGATGGCGAGGGCATTGTCTGCAAACGTGATGGCTTCTGCATAATTTCCTGTTTCATACAAATTTTTGCTTTTTGTATTGGCCGATTTCCAATCCTGACCATTTCCCGTAAGGGAAGCCAAAAGAATAAATAGCCAAACAATATGTTTCATTCCATCCATTGAGGTTGTTAAATTTATAGAAAGTAGATCAACCCATTATCATGATGAAATTATTATCATTTTAGATTGGAGTACGCCACCGAACGAAAAGGTTGTTCGGCTGAAGAACTGCCACTCCTGATTGGAGATAGTGTGCTAAAAAAAGAGGCCATCCATTTAGGACAGCCTCTTTATATTTATGGGTGAAAGACGGGACTCGAACCCGCGGCCTCCTGAACCACAATCAGGCGCTCTAACCAACTGAGCTACAATCACCGTTTGGGGATGCAAATTTATACAGCCCGATGTAAATAACAAAAATAGCTTCGGTTTTACTTTCGATTAAAGGTGAGGCGCATCCCGGAATCACCCTCAATCAACTGGCCATCTTCATACGCGATTCGGCCCGAAACCAAAGTATGGGTGACGGAAGCTTGAAATTCTTGTCCCTCAAATGGCGACCACCCGCATTTGGAAAGAATGTTTTCCTTTTTGACAGTCCACGGTTTGTGGAGATCCACCAGCACCAGATCTGCAAAATACCCTTCTCGGATGTAGCCCCGCGATTCTATTTCAAAAAGGATGGCCGGGTTATGACTCATCTTCTGCACCATCTTTTCGAGGGTGATTTTCCCTTTTTTATAGAATTCCAGCATCGCCACTAAACTATGTTGCACCAACGGCCCACCGGACGGGGCTTTGAAATAGCTGTTTTGTTTTTCCTCCCACGTATGGGGAGCATGGTCCGTGGCGATCACATCAATACGGTCATCCAACAGGGCATTGAAAATCGCCTCGCGATCATTTGAAGTTTTAACTGCCGGGTTCCACTTGATCAATGTTCCCAATCTTTCGTAGTCGGCATCTTCAAACCACATGTGGTGGATGCAGGCTTCGGCAGTAATTCTTTTTTTCGCCAACGGAATAGTGTTGTCGAATAAAGCAGTCTCTTTTGCTGTGGAGATGTGCAGGATGTGCAGCTTGGTATTGTGTTTTTTCGCCAGCGCAACTGCAAATGAAGAGGACTTGTAACAGCCTTCTTCACTGCGTATTAATGGATGAAACTTGATCGCGATGTCTTCGCCATATTTTTCACGATAGAATTCAGTGTTTTTCCTGATCGTTTCTTCATCTTCACAATGGGTGGCAATCTGTGAGGGGAATTGAGAGAAAAATCCTTCCAGGGTTTTTTCATTATCGACTAATAAATTTCCGGTAGAAGATCCCATGAAAATCTTTAAGCCACAAACTTTGGTGATGTCGGTTTTGAGGACTTCATCAAGATTGTCGTTTGAAGCTCCAATGAAGAAGGAGTAATTGGCCAACGAATTTTGAGCAGCAATCTGATATTTATCTTCCAACAAAGATTGCGTAAAAGCTGGAGGGTTCGTATTGGGCATTTCCATGAAACTGGTAATACCTCCCGCAACAGCGGCACGCGATTCAGAATGAATTGTTGCTTTATGAGTCAAACCCGGTTCCCGAAAATGAACCTGATCATCGATAACACCTGGCAATAGGTACTTCCCTTTTGCATCAATTACGCGTTTGGCATTTTTTGATGAGAGATCTTTACCTATGGCACTGATATGTTTTCCCTCAATGAAAACATCGCCCTCTATCACCTTGCCTTCATTGACTATATTTGCATTTGTAATCAGAATAGACATATTGATTGTTTGTGTAAATTCTAACCCAAAGTTAACCCTACCATCTTGAAAGAGGCATTATTGTTCGAAGATTTTAAGTTAAACCGCCAATTACTGAATGCAGTGGAGGAATTGGGTTTTACAACGCCAACAGAAATTCAACGCAAGAGTATACCGCTAATTCTCGGTGGCCAGGAAGTGATTGGCATCGCCCAAACGGGAACGGGAAAAACAGCAGCCTATATGTTGCCGCTGTTGATGAAAATAAAATTTGCTAAAGAGACCGATCCACGAGCAATTGTATTGGCGCCAACGAAAGAGTTGGTGATTCAACTTACGGAGCATTCAAAGAAATTTGCGGTCTATACCGATATCCGCATCCTAGCAGTCTATGGTGGTGTTGGTTTAAAAAGCCAGGCAGCGGAAATAGAAAAAGGTGTTGATATTATTATCGGCACACCGGGAAGGTTTATGGAATTGTATTTGAAAGGCCATATTCCTGTAAAGAAAATCAATACACTGGTGTTGGATGAAGCGGACCGTATGATGGACATGGGTTTCATGCCACAATTACGATCGATATTGGAAGTCATTCCCACCAAACGACAAAATTTACTTTTCTCGGCAACGTTCCATCAAAAGGTGGAGAAACTGAGTGAAGAGTTCCTGGAGTTTCCTATAAAAATTGAAGCTTCACCTCAAGCAACACCGTCCATTCAGGTTGCGCATTCTTTGTATAAAGTTCCTAATATAAAAACCAAAATCAATCTGCTTGAATATTTGCTGAGAGACAAAGCGCTTTCGCGGGTAATGATTTTCACAAGGACAAAAGAGAACGCCAACAGTATTTTTAAATACATCGAACGCAAGGGATTGGGACATGCACGCGTTATCCATTCTAACAAAGCGCAGAATGCGCGCATCAATGCCATGAACGAATTCAAAAGAGGCGAGCTCCGTATTCTAGTGACTACGGATGTAACAGCTCGAGGCATTGACATCGATAACGTATCGCACGTAATCAATTTTGATGTCCCATTTTTATATGAAGATTATGTACACCGCATCGGCAGAACGGGAAGAGCGCTTAGTGAAGGCGAGGCTTACACGTTCGTAAATGAAGCAGAAGAATATCACATCGAAAAAATCCAAAAGTTAATTCGGGGGAGTATTCCCATCACACCCTTTCCAAAAGAAGTGGCGATAGCAAAAACACCATTTGAGGAGAAGCAGGAAATGTTGCGGGAAATTGACAAACAAAAACGGAAAGAAGACCCTGAATTTAAAGGTGCCTTTCATGAAAAGAAAAGTAAATAGAATATTTTTTGTTGGAGTTTTTGTTTGCTGTTCGTTCAGTCTATTCGGTCAGGTAAACAACGATGCAATTTCCCAACGCATTCATTTGCATCCTGAAGCAACCCCAATTCAATCGACCACAGCGGAATCAACCGTAGAGTGGGAGTGCATCAATAGGCAACTTACCAGCAAGTGTATTGTGTACCACAATGATCAGTGGTTTACGTTTTCTGTGCCCGATTCCGGTAAATATTTTTTGAATGTCAGCAATCAGGTTTGCAAAGATTTGTATGGAATTCAAATGATTATCATTGAAGGGAATCCATGTGACACAAAAAATTATATCATCAAGAGATGTATCAGCAAACTTCGGATGGACGATATGTTTGTGGAGTTGGGAATTCTCAAAGCCAATCAATTGTACCTTCTAAATGTTGATGGATTTCTTGGAGATTACTGTTCGTTTGAAATCCAGTTATCACAGAAACCCGCTGGAATTCCTGAGATTACAAAGCCATTAACAGACAGCGTGCAACTTTTGCCGGCTTCAGAAAACCAGGTTCGTGTTCAGTGGTTTGTTGCTGATTCTATGCTTTCCCTTTCTCGTGGCTTTGAGATATATCGAAAGGAATTAAAAGAAAAGAAGTACACTCCCCTGGCACAAAAAAGTATTCAGTCGAATACGGTTGGAAATTTTGTGAATAACTATGAATATACCGATACACTTTCCGATTATGGAACATACGATTATCTCGTGCTGGCACAAGGAGATACATCATCTTTTGTGGTATTGCAGAAAAATGTATCGTGGCACGAGGATAAAAAGACCACACTCATCCATCACACTGTTAACCTTCCATTGACGTTCAGCAAGCCTGGGGAAATTGATGTATTGATCATGGATCCACTCACGGATTGGGTCATAAAACAGTACAGTAATGAGTTCACATTTCAGCGCCCTACGCTTCAATTTTCATTGCAGCCCTACTATGCCAAAGGGATGCGTGACATTCTGATTTGCGTAAAAAATAGTAAAACACGGGAAGTGAATACTTTTAGATACATGTTAAGTGAGAATGGATGGGAGCTCCGACAAAATAAAAACTAGGCCGGTATTTTCACTGTAAAGTGTGCTCCTTTTCCCGGCTCTGTTTTTAATGAAATACTTCCGGCAATTTTCTTAAGCAGGATGTCAACGATTGCCAGGCCCAGACCATTTGAACTCTCTCCACCTGTCGGGCGTGCACTCAGACGTTGAAATTTTCCAAAGATTTTCTCCATATCATGGTTTGAAAAACCCGGACCATTATCAATGATTTCAAAAAAAACAGCGCCATTCTCTTTCTTACTGCCAATGGTTACACGTCCATCATGAGGAGTAAATTTTATAGCATTGGAAAGTAGGTTGTCAAGTACTCTGCGAAGAATGATACGATCGGTGGTAATCATTTCGCCATTCCCTTCAACTTCAACGGAAATTGATTTTGATTTTGCCGTGGCTCTATAATCCCCCAAAACATCGGCCACTAATTCCTTACTATCGAAGGTGGTCTTTTTTACTTTTAAAATATCTTCTTCGGCCTCCCGAATAGTAAGAAGCATTTGAATAATCTCCTGTCCGTTTGTCACCGCTTTTCTTCCGTGGCTCAAAAGATCTTGTACTTCGGGATTGTTTTTTTCGATCTCCATTAAACCAAAAATACCTTGTAGTGTATTGAAAGGTGATTTCAAATCGTGAACAATGGTTTGCACCAATCCATTAATTTCATGGTTTAGATTTTCGAGTTGTTCATTTTTTTGTTTTAACTCCGCATTGATTCGCTTTCGCACAATGTTTGTTTTGCGGATAATCAGTAGCACAACGGTAATGCTAAGAAGGGCGATTCCGACAAACAAAATAATTAGCCCTTGCCAATAAAGCTGTTCTTCTTTTTGGTGGAGGCTAAGCTCAATTGCTTTTTTTTCGTTTTGTTCTTTCGTCAACCGCGATTGGATCATCCGTGATTCCAGACTTTGCGAGATTGACTGGTTCATGATGCTATCTTTATAGAGCGAGGATAAACGAAGATAATGGTTGCTCTTTGAAAGGTTGTTGGCCGAAGTATAGATATCACCCAGCAGACTGCAAATTTCCTGGGTAAAGTTTTTATTTTTTCCAAGCAAGCTTAATTGATATCCCTCCTCTGCAGTGGCGATTGCCTTTGCGGTATTTTTTTGTGCATGATAGCACCGCGCCATGGCCACCGTACTTAATAAGAGATTGTCCGTATAGGGATTTTCAGCATTGGACTCCATCGCTAAGGTATAGTAATGATGGGCACTATCGTATGCTTTATTTTGGAAATGATAATCACCGAGTTGTTTTAAGTTGTTTTGGTACGTGTATTCGTTTTTTGTTTCTTTCGCAAGGTGGAGGGAAGCATCAATAAAAGGTTTCGCTTTTTCCGTGTGTTGCCTTCCAAGGTGGATACTGGCAAGCAACTCCAGGGCATACGTTCGTCCATGGTCATCCTTTGCCAACAACAGATAATCGTGTGATTTTTGAGCGTACTCCAATGCTTTATTCAAATTCCTGCTCTCGAAATAAGAGTAGCCCAGGTTCACATAATCAATGCCCAATCCTAATGTATCTTTCTTCGCTTCATCGATAGCAATGGCAACCAACAGATGGTCAACAGCGGCCCCATAGTCGCCCATTAAATTATAAGTGGTGGCCATGTTGTTGGCGATAGCTGAAAGACAGGTGCTGTCATCTGCATCATCACAAAGTTCAAATGCTTTGTAGTTGTAGAGAATACTACTGGAATATTTCCCCTTCAGCTTTTCTACAGTGCTGTGATTTTTATAAGCGTCAGCCTGATCTTTATAGGCATCGGTTTTTTCAATTAATGAAAGGGCAATTTCAGAATACTTGGCAGCAGAGTCAAGGTTGATATCGGCATAATCGTATGCCAACGAATTCAGGATTTTTATTTTTTGTGTATCGGCAGCGGTTGAATGCAAGACTAACTTCAAGCTATCGAAGTTTTGTGCACTCGATTGCAAGGCGGCAAAGGTGGAAAATATGAACAGTATAACCTTTCGGAGCATAGCGACTCACTCAGTAAAAAAACAGCCACTTAAATATACGAAGCCATGGGAATACTTTTACATAGAACAAAAAAAAGGCGTGATATTTCACGCCTTTCAAAATATAGTGAATGCTGCAATTATCCGTTCATAGAGACTAAGAACTCTTCATTGTTGCGGGTGCCTTTCATTTTATTGAGTAAGAACTCCATTGCTTCAATTGAATTCATATCGCTCATAAACTTGCGTAAAATCCATACACGTTGCAGTTCTTCTTCATTCATTAACAAGTCTTCGCGTCTTGTACCAGAAGCCGGAACATCAATAGAAGGATATACACGCTTGTTCGAAAGTTTACGATCAAGTTGGAGTTCCATGTTACCGGTACCTTTGAATTCTTCAAAGATTACTTCGTCCATTTTTGATCCTGTATCAATCAATGCGGTTGCGATGATGGTTAATGAACCACCATTTTCAACATTACGCGCAGCACCGAAGAAACGCTTCGGTTTGTGAAGTGCGTTTGCATCCACACCACCCGATAATATTTTTCCTGAAGAAGGAATTACCGTATTGTAAGCACGGGCCAAACGTGTAATAGAGTCCAGAAGAATCACCACATCATGACCGCATTCAACCATGCGCTTTGCTTTTTCCAATACAATGCTTGCAACTTTCACGTGACGGTCCGCTTGCTCATCAAAAGTAGATGCAATTACTTCCGCTTTTACACTGCGTGCCATATCGGTAACCTCTTCCGGACGTTCATCGATCAACAACACGATCAAATACACTTCAGGATGGTTTTCGGCAACCGCATTTGCGATTTGTTTTAGCAATACAGTCTTACCGGTTTTAGGCTGTGCGACAATCATACCGCGTTGTCCTTTACCGATGGGCGCGAACAAATCGAGAATACGAGTCGACATGTTATCGTGCGTAGTGCTTAACTTTAATTTCTCTTCTGGAAATAATGGAGTCAAATATTCAAACGCTACACGGTCGCGAATTTCTTCCGTAGTTTTTCCGTTTACAGATTCTACTTTAAGAAGCGCAAAATATTTTTCGCCTTCTTTGGGCGGACGGATCTGGCCCATTACCGTATCGCCCAATTTCAATCCAAACAATTTTATTTGGGATGGGGAAACGTAAATATCATCGGGGCTGGCTAAATAGTTATAATCTGAGGAGCGCAAGAAGCCGTAACCATCTTGCATGATTTCCAAAACACCTTCATTGGTAATGGCGCCATCAAATTCCTTTATGTTGCTTTCTTTTTTGGCGGGACGATCCTCACGTTGCTCATTTTTACGAGGCCCTTTTTGGTGATGATCACGCTGTTTAGGGGCGTTGGATTTTTCTTCGTCTGTTTCAAACTTTACCACGGGGCTATCGATGTTGATATCGATTGACTCCAGTAATTCATCGGTTGAAAGATCATCTTCTTCGATTTCTTCCTTCGGTTGAGGGGCAACATTTTCGCGCCTTCTTGGCCTTGGTTTTTCATCCGCCTCTTTTTCTTTGGCGGGTTTTTTTGTGGGGGCAGGGCTGTCAGAAATAGCCTGTTGGTCGAGAATTTTGTAGATCAGATCTTGCTTCGCCAGTTTCTTGGCATTCTTCACGCCCATCCCATCTGCTAATTCCTTTAATTCGGAAAGTAGCATGACATTCAGTTCATCAATTGTGTACATGTGTTTAAAAAAGTAATTGGTGTGTTGTGATTATTATAAATAATGGCTTTCAGCAGATAACTGAAACCGTGTTGTTAATTCGGAAATGTTGAATTCAAAATGTAGAACTAAGTATGGATATAATTTCAGAGACTTTGGGAAAAAGTCGTTTGATGGTGCAATAATAGACCAAATTTAATCATAATCAAATTTTTGGGCTTTATTTATTGGGGTGATTCGCCTTGTTTGGAATGCAAATCAACTAATTTTGGGTCGCAAAAATTTCTACGAATACACTATGCTCCAGGTTGCTACCATCCGTGAAGAAAAAGATCGTCTGATAACTGCTTTTACCAAGCGGAGACTTAAAAATATCGAGGGAACGCTCACCAATGTGATCGCATTGGATGACCAGCGTAAAAACCTACAACAAAAGCAAGAATCCGCTCAAGCGGAAGCGAATAGTCTGGCGAAAGAAATTGGTGCCTTGATGAAAGCCGGAAAAAAGGAGGAAGCGGAAGGACTTAAAAAGCGCACCAGTGAACTGAAAGAAACCGCCAGTGCTGCGGGCGATCAACTTGCAAAGGTGGAAGAAGAGTTAAAGCAGCTATTGTACACCATTCCAAATGCACCACAACCAGATGTACCGGAAGGAAGCGGACCGGATGAAAATATTGTTGCGTATCAACATGGAGAAATCCCTGAATTGCAGGGTGATGCATTGCCCCATTGGGACTTGATAAAAAAGTATGACATCATTGATTTTGATCTGGGCAATAAAATTGCCGGGGCTGGCTTTCCAGTTTACAAAGGAAAGGGCGCAAAACTTCAACGTGCATTGATCAATTTCTTTTTGGATGAAGCAGAAAAGCAAGGTTACAAAGAAATGCAGCCGCCCATCGTTGTCAACGAAGCAAGTGGTTATGGCACCGGTCAACTTCCCGACAAGGAAGGGCAGATGTATTTTATCCAGGATGATGGTTTGTATTTAATTCCAACCGCTGAAGTCCCGATCACCAATTTATATAGAGATGTAATTGTGCCTACAGATGAGCTTCCAATAAAAAATGCGGGATATACACCATGCTTTCGAAGAGAAGCAGGAAGTTGGGGAGCGCATGTACGCGGGCTTAACCGATTGCACCAATTCGACAAAGTTGAAATTGTCCAAATATGCAAACCAGAAGACTCCAATACGGCACATGAAACCATGACCGCTTATGTTCAGACATTATTGGAAAAATTAGAACTCCCCTACCGCAAACTTCTTTTGTGTGGTGGTGATATGAGTTTCAACGCGGCCAAGTGTTATGATATGGAAGTGTTTTCAGCCGCACAAAAACGTTGGCTGGAAGTTAGTTCCATCAGTAACTTCGAAACGTTTCAGGCAAACCGGCTAAAACTTCGGTATAAAAATGAGGACGGAAAAACCCAATTGCTCCACACATTGAACGGCAGTGCGTTGGCATTACCACGAATTGTGGCCTGTATTTTAGAAAACAATCAAACCCCGGATGGAATTAAAATTCCAAGTGTTTTAGTTCCGTATACGAAATTTGATTTAATTCAGTGTGTGTAATTGTTTATATTCAAACTATGATACTTGAAAGGAAAAACAACGAAATTTTGGTGAGGCTATCAACCCAGCTTGATGCAGCTACAATTCAGGATGTTTTAGACTTTTTAAAATATCAGGAGAACACCGTTGCCTCTAAGGCAAAGCAGTCAGCCGTGGATAAATTGGCAGACGAAGTTAACAAATCTATGTGGGAGGAGTTTAAGAAACAAAGACGACTTTAAGTGAAGGTTGTAGTTGATTCAAATATCTTTTTAGTGCCATACTCAACTCTTCTAGCAAAATAGGGCAAATCCTAACCTTAGGCAGTAAATTTTTTGATTTTTATTCTGTGGATTTATTGAAAGTAGAAATAGCAAGGCATCGGGATAAGCTTATTAAACTTTCTAAGTTATCAGTAGATCAGGTGGATACGAATATTGATCTGTTTTGTAGCCGGATCAAATTTGTAGACACCATAATCTTATCGAATGAGCAAATTGAATCCGCAATTGAAATAACGAAGGATATTGATATAAACGATTCACTTTTTGTTGCCCTGGCCTCGTATCTTAATGCCAAGTTATGGACTGGTGATATAAAACTTGCAAAAGGACTAACCCAAAAAAGAATAGATTTGGTTATTACAACCAATGATGTCTATTTTCTTTATAAAAAGTCCATGAATTAAAATCCCACAGGTTGCAGGCTGCCGTTTGTCAAAGCTTGGTTGCGATTTCACAAGTAAGCAATTACCTTTCTTTCTCAAACCCTACTTCGTTATGAAAAAATATCTATTGCTTATGAGTTGTGGTCTCTTTTTGTTTTCATGCAATGAGAAAAAAGAGGAATCTTCGAATATCACGTATCCTATTTCCCAAAAAGGAGAGGTGGTAGATGATTATTTCGGAACGCAAGTTCCCGATCCCTACCGTTGGATGGAAAATGATACTTCGCAGACTACCGCTGATTGGGTAGCAAGCCAAAATGAGGTAACATTTGGGTATCTGAAAAACATCAAATACCGTGATGGTGTTAAAGAAAGATTACTAGAGCTAAATAATTATGAAAAGCTTGGCACCCCTTTTAGAAGAGGTGAATATTATTATTTCTATAAGAATGACGGGCTCCAAAATCAATATGTGCTTTATCGCAAAAAGGGGGAGAATGGTGAGTCCGAATTATTCCTTGACCCCAACACCTTTTCCAAAGAGGGCACAACCACGATGCGCGGATTGTCTTTCTCAAAAGATGGTTCCTTATTAGCCTACCAAATCGCCAAAGGAGGCGCAGACCGGGCTGAAGCCGTGGTGATCAGAGCCTCCGATAAATCCCTTGTGGAAGACACCATTCGCAATATGAAGCAAAGTGGAATTTCATGGAAAGGTAATGATGGCTATTACATCAATCGGTTTGCTGAAGGACTTAACAAAAGCCTGGGTGCAAAAAATGAATATCAAGTATTGTATTACCATAAACTCGGTACTCCCCCATCAGACGACAAAGTTATTTTTGGCGATAAAGAAAAGCGGAGATTCGTTAGTGGTTTCGTTACGGAAGATGAACGTTACCTGATCATCAGAGCCGCAGAAAGTACAACCGGGAATGAGTTGTACGTTCGGGATTTATCGAAACCCACTGGTAAAATTATGCCCATCAAAACCGGTTTTGAAAGTAATCAATCCGTAATTGAGACGGATGGTTCTAAACTAATTATTGAAACAAATTATAATGCACCCAATTCAAAAGTGGTTTGGGTAGATGCTGATAATCCTTCGTATGAAAATTGGAAGGAGCTGATTCCTGAAACAGAAAATTCATTGAACTCTTCTGCCGGTGGCGGGAAAATATTTGCCAACTATCTGGTGGATGTAAAAACCCAGGTAAAACAATATGATCTGAACGGAAAGTTTGAGCGTGAAATTGAGCTGCCAGGTATCGGAACGGCTAGTGGATTTGGCGGATGGAAAGACGATGCAGATTTGTATTACACTTTTACTTCATTCACATATCCTCCAACAAGTTTTAAATACAATGTGGCATCAGGTAAATCAACAGAGTATGAACGGCCGGTAATAAAATTCAATCCTGAAGATTACGAGACCAAACAAGTTTTTTATACGAGTAAGGATGGAACTAAAATACCCATGTTTATTGTGCACAAAAAAGGACTTGAGTTAAATGGAAAGAATCCTACATGGCTCTATGCGTATGGAGGCTTTAACATAAGCTTACGGCCATCTTTCAGTGCTTCGCGAATTGTTTGGTTGGAAAATGGAGGAATTTATGCACAACCAAATTTGCGTGGAGGTGGGGAGTATGGAGAAGAATGGCACCAGGCAGGAACCAAAATGAACAAACAAAATGTCTTTGATGATTTTATTGCTGCCGGTGAATATTTAATACGTGAAAAATATACATCCACCGAGTATCTCGCAATAAACGGAGGATCAAATGGGGGACTCTTGATCGGAGCGGTTATGGCCCAACGACCTGACCTAGCCAAAGTTGCGTTTCCGGCTGTTGGCGTGATGGATATGTTACGCTATAATAAATTCACTATAGGAGCAGCCTGGGCTACTGATTACGGAACAGCTGAAGATTCGAAAGAAATGTTTGAATATTTAAAAGGATACTCTCCTGTCCATGCACTAAAACCAGGTATCAGCTACCCAGCTACTATGGTCACTACATCGGATCGTGATGACCGTGTTGTACCCGCGCATAGCTTTAAGTTTGCTGCTACACTTCAAGAAAATCATGAAGGCAATAATCCAGTTTTAATCCGCATTGATGTTAACTCAGCACACGGTGCCTCAAACCTGAATAAAGCACTTGAGACAATTGCTGACCAATATTCATTTGCATGGTACAACATGGGCGTAACACCACCGATGGTGAAAAAGGATATGTAATTTTGTTACAGGTTCAATGGTTACAAGGTTACAAGTTTCAGGTTTTGTGGCTGTTAACCTGTAGCCTTTAACTTGCAACAGTTAATTGTTAATAAATTAAAAATGGAAGTACAAATCCGTGCAGGAAAAAAAGAAGACCTACCCCGAGCACTTGAACTTGTTAAAGAGC
The DNA here is from genome assembly GCA_041746855.1 of Cyclobacteriaceae bacterium. GTDB lineage: Bacteria > Bacteroidota > Bacteroidia > Cytophagales > Cyclobacteriaceae > JBGTGG01. The sequence goes on from JBGTGG010000353.1 coordinate 20,968, forward strand.
TGGCCCTTTATGAAAAAGCTCCGCATGAAGTGATCAACACAGTTGCCTTAATGGAGGAAGATGGATTTGGTGAAAATCCGATCTTTGGTTTTTTTGTGGCTGAAACCCAAAATGGTATTGTTGGAGTTTCCATTTATTACTGGCGTTACTCAACCTGGAAGGGAAAGCGGTTATACTTGGAAGATATTGTAGTCACAGAATCGGAACGTGGAAATGGCTATGGAAAACTTTTGTTTGATCGTACCATGCAGCATGCGATAGACAGCAACTGCTCGGGCATGTTGTGGCAAGTGTTGGATTGGAATGAACCGGCCATTAATTTTTATAAGAAATACAATTCCAGACTTGATGGAGAATGGATCAATTGCAGTTTGGAAAGTGATCAGATAAAAAAATTACTGAGCACTTAAACTTCTTCGAGCACTGTTCTGAACGCAACGTGCTTGTCCCGGAATTTTTGTTTGTGTGCTTCTACCAATCGTGGAGCATGTTGCTCCAAATAGGCTTGAATCTCCGTAATGGAATTTGCAAAATACTGAACACTATACGAGATAGAACCATCCGGATTGTCGTGCAGTACCCGATACATTTTCGCATGTAAGAACAATCCCGTTGCAAGCACAGCGGGGATATGCACTTCTTTCATCCAGGGAACCCATTCTGTTTCAATGCTTTGGTCGATTCCTACGGTAACGTTATAGAGCATCATAGATTCGAAATTACAGATTATTTGCGAATGATTCTCTAATTCCCTTCCACGTAATCTCTCAAATACTCAAAAGCTTCTGTTAGTTTTCCTTTTCTCGTTACACTGGCACGCTTGACAACTCCATCTTTGTCGGCAATTACAAGTGCCGGTAAAATTTTATCAATTAAGTCACGACCAAATTCTTCAGAAGCACTACGTGGTAATTCGCATGGAAGGTTGTCTACTGCCATCACGGTTATAAAATCCGGATTGCTAAACGGTTTTTCTACAGCATCATTTTTCGGATCGTAATCGTAGTTGGGATCGGTAATGGTGCTTGGTCTTTTTGTAGAGGGGATCGACCCATCAATATCACAGGTTACATCAGCAATGATTTTTATTTTAAATGCGGGTTGCGCCATTTCTTCTTTTGTGAAAAGTTTTGGAGCTTTTGGATTCCAATAAGCACCGGCTATTAAAATATCAGCTGTTTCTGCAAATGGAAGGAAAGTAGATTTATATAATTCCGGGTGTTCATGAAACTCCTGACGCTTATAATCACTACCATCTTTTCGTGTATGATAATCTGCACTGCTTAGTTGTACATATACAGGTTCATCAAATTTTTTGTGAAGAAAATCATGGGGATTAACTTTTCGAATACCGGCACTATCGAGTGTTTCCATAGCTCCTTTTCCCACACGCCCAGCACCCGTTAAAATAATTTTTATCGGAGGTAATTCAACCTTACGAAGTTCCAGTTTTAAATCATTGACATCAAAACACTCATGCGCCCTTCGCAATTGAAATTTTTCAAAACGTTTTCCGTAGGTGAGCAAAGCATTATAAGCGCCTACTATTCCAGCAAAACGACCGAAGGCTACTAAACGGTTTCCCAATTTATCTTTGAGTGCTTCGTAATCCACTAAGTGGATTCTTTCTTTTAGGATTTTTAATAGCAAGGTTCGATTGTACGGTTGTTTCTTGATCGTATGCGAAAAAAATAAATAGGTTTTCGCTTTTATTAAATCTGGAATTTGAACCTCCTTAATCCCCATCAGAATATCGCAGTTGTTCATACTTTCCTGAACCTCAATTCCCAGCGCTGCATATTCATCATCCTTGAAACATCGCGAATCACTTTTTTGAACAATTACTTTTACATGCGGATAGCGCTGTTCGATTTCCCGCGCCTGTACGGGAGTAAACGCCACGCGTTTATCTGGAGGGGTTTTTCCTTCACGGATAATCCCGAGTTTGATTTCGTTCATGATCAAAGGTACGAAAGGTATTCGCAGCGTCTAAGATAATAGGAGTGCTGATCCTTAAAACAGGCTATTTAATAAGTAGAGATATGCAATAAACTAATTAAGGCTTTGGATTCGTTCCCTTCTTTTTTTTCTTCAACTCATCATAATCTTCCCGCTCTGCTAATTTTTTATCATCAACGTTTTCATTTAGAAAAGCGTTGATTTTTTCAATGTTCATATTCGATTTTATTTCACCGAACTGATCAATCGACATTTCAAACCCGTCCAAATCTTTGTGGACTTTTGGTTTTTCTTTTTTGGGTGCTGGCTTTCCTTTTTTCGACATATTCTTTTTTACGATGACTGTAAAGGTAAGGTTTTGACCGCATAGCTAATCCGGTCAATTACGGCTTCTTTGCCGATTATTTCCATAATGGCCATTAAATCGGGGCCTGCACCTACTCCTGTAATAGCTAACCTGAAGGCTTGCATTATTTTCCCCATTCCGATGCCTACGTCAGCACAAACTTTTCCCAATGTTGCTTTTGCACTTTCTGCATTGAAATCTGCAATTGGTTCAATGGCTTCTTCGTACGCTGTCAATACTGTTACAACATCACTGTTCCATTTTTTGGATACGATAGCTTCATCAAAAGAAGTGGGGTTGTTGAAAATAGAATCACTTTGGGTATAGAATTCTTTCGGGAAAGAAACCCTTTCTTTCAAAATATGGACAATCTTCATTGCCTTTTCTTCCGAACATTCGATATCTGCCAATCTCAAATCATTAAGCAAGTATCTGGCAAGTTCTTCGTCTGGTTTCGCGCGCAAGTACTGTTGATTGTACCACTGGGCTTTTTGGATATCAAATTTGGCACCCGCTTTTCCGATACGCTCCACCGAAAATTCTTTTATCAATTCATCCATCGTGAAAAGCTCTTGTTCGGTTCCAGGATTCCACCCTAAGAAAGCCAGAAAGTTCACAAGTGCTTCTGGTAAATAGCCCGCTTCCCTGTAGCCAATGGAAGTCTCATTGAAAGCAGGATCCGTCCAATTAAGCGGAAAGATCGGGAACCCCATTTTGTCGGCATCGCGTTTACTAAGTTTTCCGTTCCCGTCTGGCTTCAGCAATAATGGAAGGTGTGCAAAGCGTGGCATCTCATTTTCCCAGCCTAAAAATTTATACAGTAACACATGAAGCGGAGCGGAAGGCAACCATTCTTCACCACGAATTACGTGCGATATCTTCATCAGATAATCATCGACAACATTTGCCAGATGGTAGGTCGGCATGCCGTCCGATTTCATCAACACTTTATCATCAATAGCAGTGGAATGCACCATCACCCAACCACGGATCATATCATTTAAACGTACCTCCTCTTTGTGTGGGACTTTTAACCGGATGACATACTCCTCGCCAGCAGAAATTTTTTCATCGACTTCTTTTTTCGAAAGTGTCAACGAATTTCTCATCTGCATGCGTGAGATGCTGTTGTAGGTTAGCGCTGTTGCTCCCGCTTCTTTCAGGCGTTCCCGCAAGGCATCCAATTCCTCAGTCGTATCAAATGCATAATAGGCATTTCCCTGATCGATCAGTTGTTGTGCGTATTGCCGGTAAATATCTTTTCGCTCAGACTGGCGATAAGGTGCATGCGGCCCACCTTTCTCCGGGCTTTCATCAAAGTGTATTCCCACCCACGCTAGCGATTGGGTAATGTATTCTTCCGCACCAGCGACAAAACGGGTTTGATCAGTATCCTCAATGCGGAGGATCATCTTTCCGCCCGACTGACGCGCCAAAAGGTAATTGTAAAGGGCGGTTCTTACCCCGCCAATGTGCAGTCCCCCGGTGGGACTGGGTGCAAATCGTACGCGAACTTCTTTCATTCTTTATGCTATTCTCAAAAAGGAATGCAAAGGTAAACAAACTAAAAGAGGAGGTGAGGCGGAATTACAATTAAAACCTATTTAATAGCAATACACGAAATCTCTACGTTCACATTCTTCGGCAATCCGCTTACACCCACGGTTTCACGTGCGGGAGGATTTGCAGGAAAACGCTTTCCGTAAATTTCATTCACTTTAGGGAAATTACCCATGTCGCGGAGAAAGATCGTGGTTTTTACTATGTTGCTAAAATCCATTTCCGCTGCGGTAAGAATTGCTTCAAGATTTTTCATCACCTGCTCTGTCTCGTCCTCAATGTTTCCGGTGATCAGGTTTTCAGACGGTTTTTGAATGGCAATTTGGCCGGAGATAAAAAGCATGTTCCCGCTTTTGACCGCCTGGCTGTACGGACCGATAGGTTCGGGTGCGTCTGCTGAATAAACAATAGATTTTGACATGGTAATTGGTTTGCGTTAATTTAGCCGTATGTTCAAATATCATAATTTCATGTGTTAATATTTTATTTTTTTTAGGACACATGCCTGCCTGTCGGCAGACAGGGAATCGCTTTTTATTAACGTGCGGTAGTTACAAAGCATTTAAATTGCGATTTGTGATTATAGTTGAGCATAATTTTCTATAGCATATGGATTTATTGGTAATTGGAAATCAGATCAGTTTTGAAGAGTGCAGGTTGAAATTTGGCGATGCGCACCACTATACGCATATTGGATCGCACGAAAGTGCAATTGATCACATTGCGAAAAGTGACGTGGTTTTTGATTTCGTGATTGACCAGGAACCGGACCAGTTGGAAATATATTTTGGTGCTACTGCTAAAATATTTCTGAACACCTGTAAAATCACATTGGGTGAATTGTGGCATTACTTCAATAATGATGTGCGCTGTGAAGCTTTTGGTTTTAATGGATTGCCAACTTTTCTGGAACGTGATATTTTGGAAGTCAGCATTTTTAAAAAGAAATCAAAAGTCGATCTGGCAGCAGTTTGTGAAGAGCTCGGCACCGATTATTTGATTGTGGACGATCGCATTGGGTTGGTCACTCCACGAATCATCTGCATGATTATTAATGAAGCCTATTATACAGTGCAGGAAGGCACCGCGTCAAAAGCAGACATTGATATGGGAATGAAGCTTGGCACTAACTATCCTTACGGTCCATTTGAGTGGTGTACCAAAATTGGGATTCACCAGGTATATGAACTCCTGGAAGCTGTCTATGAAGACACCAAAGATGAGCGCTACAAAATTTGTCCGTTGTTGAAGAAGGAGTATTTGTTGCATAATGTTTAACACTCGAAATTGGGGATCGAAGATTTTTTTCACGGATCTCCATCCACAGATATAAAAAAATGGTTCGCACTACACGAACCATTTTTAAAAATTTAATTCCAAGAATAACTATACTACTTTCTTCCTAATCAATTTCGCATACGTTCTGCTTACCGGGAAGCTTTTTCCATTTTGCATCTTCACCACCATTCCACCATTGAAATGCTTTTCAATTTCTTTCAAATACGAGATGTTGATAATTGTGCTGCGGTGTACGCGGATGAAGATTTCAGGGTTAAGAATCTCTTCCAGTTTCCCAATCCCCGAGGAGCTAACAAACTGATCCGTCTTGGTACTGAGGATGGTGTAATCACCGGATGCTTCCAGGTACACAATATCTTCAACGGGCAGGTTTAATAATTTCTCCGACTTTTGAACAAAAATGTGGGAATCGTAGGAAGTTTTGTTTTCCGTTTTCATGTTGCGCAAAAGCTCGCCCACATTGTTTTGCTCCATTTGCATGCGGTTCACAGCGCGGTCAACGGAGAGTTTGAACCGCTCCTGATCCAACGGCTTTAACAAATAATCAACAGCATTTTTTTCAAACGCCTGTATCGCATATTGATCGTAGGCTGTTGTAAAAATTACATGCGGATCATGGCTGATTTCATCGAGCACATCAAAGCCCGTCATGCCCGGCATTTGTACATCCAGAAAAATAAGATCCGGTTTTAAATCATCAATTGCATCAACGGCATCGCTTCCTTTCGAACACTCCCCTATGATTTCTATCGTGTCGAGTTCACCCAAATATTCTTTCAACAGGTCACGCGCCAATTGCTCATCGTCTATTATTATGCAGGTAATTTTCATGTCTTTATACTTTATTATTCATTTTAAGTAGGATAGCGGGCACAACAATACTATTACTGGAAAGAATTTTTGCGGCCATTCCCTATGGGTTTAAAAAAATTATTCTATCACTAATTTTAAATTTGAAGATATATTAAACCGCCTCGCTTTCCAACTGTTCTGTTTCTTCAAATTCTTGCAATTGCTCACCTTCTTCAAAAGGAATAAAGAAACTTACAGAATATCCCCATTCCGTTGAGCGAATACGAAGTCCGGAGCCAGGACCGAAAATACTTTTCAACCGTTGATCTGTGTTTTTCATCCCAACACCACTTGAACTTCCGTCCATTACTTTTTTTGAGTTTAATCCCAAGCCATCGTCCTTTACTTCAAAGAAAATCATATTGTTGAAACGCTTTACCGTGAGTACAATTGTTCCACCATCATCTTTTGGGCCGATCCCATACTTTACAGAGTTCTCGACCAATGGCTGTAAGATCATGGGAGGGATACGAATACTTAAACACGAAAAATCAATTTGTTTTCTAAATTTCAATCGCTCGCCAAACCGCACCTGCTGGATACGGATAAAATTTTCAATGAAGTCGAGTTCGTGGATCAGCTTAACTTTTTGATCGCCATGCGAATCCAACGCATAGCGAAATATATCAGAGAGTTGAGTGATTACCCTTCGTGCTTGTTCTTTACTTGAACCCACCAACATGTTAATGGAGTTGAGGGTATTAAAAAGAAAATGAGGATTGATCTGTGATTTCAACAATGAGATTTCCATCTCCTTATTTTTAAGTGAAAGCTCACTTTTTTCATGTCCTTGTTTTTGCTGCCCTTCGAAGTAGCGAATTACATAATAAACAGCTATGGTAATTACATATTGATCATGAAAATGTAATCCTTCCCATTTCAACAAACCCAATAAATGATCTTTCCATTGATCATAATGGATGTACCCTTCCAGGTAGTCTTCCAGATAATAGGAAAGTGACCCCATCAAAAGGAAATAAAACATTGCCCCGACAATATGCCCGATTACTTGTAAATAGATTTTGTAATTGAATAACCAACGGGTATATAGAAAAATAACCGGAATGAGAACAACCAATGCTTCGAAGAGGTAAAGGGCGTTCCAAAAAACATAAGGATGTGGATTTTCAAAATTCCACTCCACAATTGTACCAACCATAAAGTTGATAGCATACCATAAACAGAGCAGCAAATAAGCTCGTTTCCAGATTTTAGGTATGGAGTCGTACAATGTCATGACGCAAATTCCACATTAAAATTATGGAATGGAAGCGAAAACCGTTTAAGTATTTGTTTGGGCGGTAAATTTGCAAAAAGGGGGTTTATCATACGTGGCGTTTGAAAGACCCGTTCATTTACCCATCTTTAAAGTCTGATAATCGATTTTCTATAGATGCGCGCAGTAATCTTGGCTATATGTCTGGTCTATGCCTTACCGGGTTGGTCACAACAACTGACAATTTCCGGGAAGGTTCAGGATATTGAAACGGGTGAGCCGCTGGAGTTTGCGTCCGTTGGTATCAGGGGAAAATCAGCAGGAACCGTCACCAATTTGCAAGGTGAATTTGATTTTCACTTCCCGGAAGAATACCGGAACGAAATCCTTACCGTGAATATGCTGGGATATAAAACTTACGAAGCTCCAGTCTGGACAATTTTAGGTGGGGTTCAAAATATCCGCATGGAAAAATCCCCGACTATTTTGGAAGAAGTGACGGTTTCCGATTCGCTTAGCGGAGGTGATATATTGCGCATTGCGTTTTCACGGATTGAAACCAATTTTCCGATGACCCCCTTTTTATTGGATGCGTTTTACCGGGATGTAAAAAGGGTGGGCGGAACGTATATCTCGCTGTTGGAAACGGCCGTACAAATCTATGATGAAGACTATGCCGAACCACGGAATAAAGGAAAGTTGCGTGAGCATGTGCGGTTGATCGAAGTTAGAAAAAGCCTGGGGTACGAAAGCAAATTCACAAAGTACTTTGATCAGGACAACCTGTTGGAAGACTTGCTTTTGCACAATAATATCCGGTATCGTCAAATTGAATTACGAGAGGAATTCTATTCAAGCATGAACCGCGATAAGGATTCATATTATAATGATCATCCGATTTATGTAGTTTCCCACAATTCCGCATTCCGATTAAAATTTTATATCGATAAGCTGGACTACTCCATTGTTCACATGGAATATGAAACCGGATTTTCAAATGATGAAGCCGGAAGGCGGAAAGGCTTGGTGAGTCGATTTGCGGGGTTGAAGAAAACAATCGACTTTCGGAAGTATGAAGGCAAAATGTATTTGAACTACATCAACATCACCTCAAAAGTGAATTGGTACGACTCCAAAACCAACGAACTAAAATTTGAAAGTGAGCTTTTTCAGCAATTGTTGGTCAATGAAATCCATACCAATACCACAGAGCGCATTAGCTCTACCGAGAAAATGAAAAACTACGGATTGCAATATCAGGATCAGCAGTACAACAAAAAGTTTTGGGACAACTATAATGTGATCAAAGAAACCCCGCTCGATATTCGAATTAAGGAAGACCTCGAAAAAGCTGCAGTTCCCCTCGACAAACAATTCAATGGTCAACAATAGGTTTCGATAAAATCCTTTTATGGTTGACATCGAACGATATTAGATCGTCTACTCAAAATTTAGTCGTTGGTCACCATACTCCTTTCTTGTATTACTTCATTAATAACTGCTCAATTAAATGATAACTGTGTTGAGTCAACGTTATTTAAAACGAGAGTGTAATGAATTGTCCGTCTATCTAAATAAATACATTAGTAAATATTTATGAATTAGTCTAAAGGTCAAAAAATCCATAGAGTCCGCTCCTTTTGCCCTTGCCCCGTATTTTATACTTTTACACAAATTTCAACTCTCATGGTAAAATCCTATATCGAATCCAACAAACAACGCTTTCTTGACGAACTTTTTGATCTCTTGCGCATTCCCTCCGTCAGTGCCGACAGCAAGCACAAAGGCGATGTACGCAATGCCGCAGAATTTTTAGCCGAGCGCTTTAAAGAAACTGGAGTGGATACTGTACAGATTTGCGAAACAAAAGGCCACCCGATTGTGTATGCCGAAAAAATCGTGGACCCTTCCAAACCAACAGTTCTGGTGTATGGTCATTACGATGTGCAACCTCCCGATCCACTTGATCTTTGGACCTCGCCTCCTTTTGAACCTGTAATCAAAGATGAAAAAATTTATGCCCGCGGTGCATGTGATGATAAAGGCCAGGTGTACATGCATGTGAAAGCATTCGAGACGATGATGAAGCTTGATCAACTTCCGTGCAATATAAAGTTCATGGTGGAAGGGGAAGAGGAAGTCGGCTCTGATAATCTTGGTGAATTTGTAAAAGCCAACAAAGAAAAATTAAAAGCAGACGTTATTTTAATTTCCGATACCGCTATCATTTCATTAGACAATCCTTCCATTACCGTTGGCTTGCGTGGATTAAGTTACATGGAAGTTGAAGTTACCGGGCCGAATCGGGATTTGCATTCGGGTGTGTATGGTGGAGCAGTCGCGAATCCAATTAACATCTTGTGTGATATGATTTCATCGTTGCACGATGAGCATGGCAAAGTAGCAATACCCGGTTTTTATGATAAGGTAGCAGAACTCACCGCAGCAGAACGTACTGCGATGAACAAAGCACCTTTTGATCTTGATGAATATAAAAAAGACCTTGCCATTGATGATATAAAAGGCGAAGAAGGTTACACGACTATAGAGCGCACCGGAATCCGACCAACACTTGGCGTCAATGGAATTTGGGGGGGCTATACGGGTGAAGGGGCCAAAACTGTTTTGCCTTCAAAAGCACATGCTAAAATTTCAATGCGGTTAGTGCCCAATCAGGTGAGCAGCGAAATCACGGAATTGTTTACAAATCATTTCAATTCCATCGCACCAAAATCTGTAAAAGTAAAAGTGACTGCCCATCATGGTGGTGAACCGGCTGTCACACCAACGGATTCGGATGCATACTTAGCCGCAAGCAAAGCGTTCGAAGAAGTCTGGAATAAAAAGCCAATTCCCAGTCGTGATGGTGGAAGCATACCGATTGTAGCACTATTCAAAAAAGAATTGGGATTGGATACCGTGTTGATGGGCTTTGGCCTGGATAGTGATGCGATCCATTCACCGAATGAGCACTACGGTATTAAAAATTACTTGTTAGGAATTGAAACGATCGTTTCGTTTTTTAAGCATTACAGCAAGGTTGATTGATCGATTGTGACAACTCCATATTCCGGGAAAAAATTACTCTGTATTCTGGCGCACCCCGATGATGAATCATTGGGTACCGGAAGTACCATCTCGTACTACAGTCGACTGGGTGTTGAGGTTACATTAATCTGTGCTACACGCGGGGAGCGCGGTCGTTATTTTGATGAACCTTCACCGGGACCAACCGAGGTTGGTAAAGTGCGCACACAGGAATTAATGAACGCAGCCAAAATTCTTGGGATCACTAACGTTCATTTTCTTGACTACATGGATGGCGATCTGGATGCAATCAACCCGGAAGAAATTATTCAGCGAATATCAGCACTCATTCAAAAAATCTCACCGCATATCGTAATCACGTTTGGTCCTGATGGGGGCTATGGACATCCGGACCATATTGCGATTTCACAATTTGCCATGGCCGCTGTTGTGGATGCATCCCAAAATTTTCAGGTAAAGAAATTCTACTATATGGCCTGGCCCGAAGAGCATTGGGAGCAATATACCAAAGCATTCAAAAAACTTCAGTCAAAAGTTGATGATAAAATCCGGCTTTCAGTTCCGTGGCCTGAGTGGGCCATCACCACAAGAATCGATACCGCATCCATCTGGGAAACTACCTGGGAAGCAATCCAATGTCATAAAACACAACTTACAGGATATGGCGGGTTGATGACCGTCTCACATGAGGACCATGTAAAACTTTGGGGTGTTCAGGAATTCTACCGAGTGTTTAGTCTGGTGAATGGAGGAAGAAAGACTGAAACGGATTTGTTTGAAGGGTTGCTATAAAGTCTATTTCAATTTAGTAATTCCATTTTGCAAAACGGAATTGTTGGGAATGGTCGTGTAAAGTCCTTCGTCATCCTTAATGTAGATAAAGAAAAGGGTAACATCTTCAATAGTACCTTCAATAGGAAGATCTTTGTTTAATACCCTTACCCGGTCACCGATCCGATACGGAAATGAAAAAAACAAAATAGCCCCTGCCGTAATGTTGCTGAGGATAGACCACTGTGCAAAAAGGGCGATACCAATCACGGCAAAAATAGAAGAGGCAAAAACCAGTATCTCATTATGGTCAATTCCCCAAACAATGCTGAGCAACAACAGTGAAAACATTAAGATCAAAATATTGATAGACCTCACAATGACCCGCTGACGCCTTGTATTTCC
>JBGTGG010000354.1:0-25807 GCA_041746855.1 Cyclobacteriaceae bacterium
GATTTTCTTCTGGAAGGATCAATATAAAAGGCATCGAAATCCTTTGCGTCCCCGCGCCCATCCCGGAAAGCATTTATAAAATCTTCAGCCGTTTGATTATGTCCAGAAATGTCGGCACTGAGTTGTTTGAAATTATGGAAAGCTATTCTAAACAGGTCAGTGGTTGGTTCAACATAATGCACCTCTTTGCAATACTTTGAAAAGTAAAATGCATCCACTCCATAGCCTCCGGTTAAGTCGGCCATTTTGTGGATGGTGGTATTGCACAAAATTTTTGCTTTAAACGCTGCGGTGATTTCGGATGAACATTGCTCAAGGTTAAGCGTTGGCGGATAAACGATTTTTTGGGCATGGTACCAGGTGGGCAATTTGTCTTTGATTTTTTTCCTTCCAGAAATTTGTTCGGCAATCACCGAAGAAGGAATACCTTGGATTTCTTTCTGTTTTAGAACAAGTGCTTTTGGATCATCATTTTCATGATCACGAATGAATTGCTGGATTTTCGGTCTAAGAATATTTTCAAGCACTTTCAAAGATAATCAGGTTGGCATTCTATCTTTGACGGGTGTACGATCTAATTGTAATTGGCGGGGGGGCGGCAGGTTTTTTCGGAGCCATTCAGGCCGCTGAAATGAACCCCGGAATAAAAATCCTGATACTGGAGAAATCCCAAAAGCTTTTATCTAAAGTACGGGTTTCCGGTGGCGGACGGTGCAATGTCACCCACCATTGTTTCGGTCAAGCAGCACTTTCCAAACATTATCCACGCGGGGAAAAACCATTAAAGAAAATTTTCGATGCCTTCCAGGCCACTGATGTAATCAAGTGGTTTCAATCTAAAGGCGTGGATTTAAAAGTTGAGGGCGATGGGAGGATGTTTCCAAAAAGTAATTCTTCTCAAACCATCATTGATTGCTTTTTAAAAGAAGCCAAAAAAAATCTAATTCAAATCGAGACCGGCCAGGCTGTTACAGCAATCAAAAAAGAAGCCAATGTTTTTATTGTGAATTGTGAGTCGGGAAAACAGTTCGTTTCCAAAAAAATATTAGCGGCCATTGGAGGACACCCTAAAGAGTCGGCTTATCATTTTCTGGAAGCACTTGGCCATGGAATAAAAAAACCTGTTCCTTCTTTGTTTACCTTCAATGACACCGAAAAGAAATTTGTGGAACTGATGGGACTTTCGGTAACGAAAGGAGCGGTAAAAATTGAGGGCACAAAATTTTCAGAAGTTGGCCCGGTGCTCATTACGCATTGGGGATTAAGTGGTCCGGCAGTAATTAAATTATCGGCATGGGCAGCAGAATATTTGCATCAACAAAATTATCAATTCACCGCGCTCGTAAATTGGGTGGGTGAATCGACCGAAGAGGAAATTCGAAGCAGATTTCATCAGTATAAAAAAGAAATAGGATTGCGTAAGGTTTTTTCCAATCCACAGTTCGATATTCCAACCCGCTTATGGCAACGCTTGTGTGAATTGGCAGAGATAAATGACGGACTCGTTTGGTCCGCTTTGCCCAAGAAAAACACCAACCGGTTGATTGAATTTTTGGTACGAACACCTTTTGAGATTAAAGGAAAAACTACTTTTAAAGAAGAGTTTGTTACCTGTGGGGGAATTGACTTATCGGATGTTGACATACTTTCAATGGAAAGTAAAAAAGTGGAGAACCTTTACTTCGCAGGCGAGGTGCTGGACATCGATGGGGAAACCGGAGGTTTTAATTTTCAAGCTGCGTGGAGCACAGGTTATTTAGCAGCAAAAAGTATTTCTGCTGATCGTTAAATCGCACGTAATATTGAATTCTAAAACTATTTTTGTTTTTGCTAGAAAGAAATGGATACGGTTCCTAAATCTGTTACCCCTCCCGTTGAGACAGAGACATCCGGTTTTTGTGTAGGCAGGAAACCCATTACAGGTTCAAAAGTTACCGTGTATCTTCCTTTCGAAAGTCCGCGTAAAAGAAATTTTCCTTCTTCGTCAGCAAAAGTAGATCGTAAAGTATCATCCCCTTGGATTGCATAAACCGTGGGTGAAGATGCAATGGGCTCGACAACCCCAGTGATAGCCCCATCTTGCGCTTCCGTAATCGTGGTGATGACAGGTTTAAGCAAGTAGCCTCCATTCCCCTTTTCGACAATGGATCGTGCCGCATCAAAGTCGAGCAGGATTTTATAAGTAACACCTTCCAGAAGGGTTTGATGCACTTGCAATTTTAATCCGGATTGTTGACCGCTTGGGGTTTGTAGCGGATGGATATCATCACCGACTTTAATGCTGTTATTATTTCCCAGAATAAGACGTATTTGTGAAATTTTTCCTGCCGGAACTTCCAGCTCGGCCAGCAACGTATCCAATCCATTGGTAAGCTCCAATAAATTATAGGAACCGGCATTTACTTCCAGTTTTTTCCATCCCGATTCATCGCCATCCGCTTCCCTATGGATAGCGACTTCCTTAATATCGATGTTCACTTCATCATAGTCGGCAGGGGCATCGGTGAGCCAAACTTCAATTTTGGCCGTTTTTTCATCGGAGGAACAATTGATCAACACGCTAAACAGGGTCAATACAAATAGCGATTGAATTATATATCTCATAAAAATTAAAATTAATTTTCCGTTGCTTATATCAACAAGGTACGAAGGTATTGGAAGGGGGTTATGCTGTTCCCGACAAGCAACGTTTAGGTTCTTTTAACTAGAGTAATTAACAAATGGCTAGAAACAAAAAGTCTTTTTTCTCCATTTAGGGACTCAATTTGTCCGATAATGAGCCTAAATAAATTTCGCATGTTTTAATTTTCAACCTATGTTTGTACAAACAAAATTTCAAATTCATGAAAAAAATTACCCTATTATCATTCTTACTACTTTCTGCAGCGGTAGGCTATTCGCAAAGCTCGTTTTATAACAACTCGTATGAGGCGCGCAATAGCGGATCCTTCAGTCAGGAGACAGCCCTCCTTTCTTTTGGTATTGGTTTTCCCAACCTTGCAGTCCACAACTATTGGACAGGAAGCTCATCTGGTTTCGGACCAATTTATGCAAAATATGAGCACGGTTTTTTACGTGATGAAGTTGGGCTTGGTGGCCACGTTGCAACCGCTTTTGGTTCGTACAGTGACTATCTCAGTATTTTTGCTTGGTCAGTTGGGGTGCGTGGTTATTATCACTTTAACAAACTTATTCCCGTAGAAAAGTTGGATGTTTATGCCGGTGCTGGTTTGTCGATGAGAAACAGATCGTATAACTATGACGATAATTCAATATCAGATAATAACGAGTTCACAGTAGGATTCGATGCAGTAGTAGGTGCGCGCTATTACTTTTCTGATGGTTTTGCAGCGTATCTTGAAACAGGATATGATTATATGAGCAGTGTGAACCTTGGGGTTACCCTTCGTTTAGGTAAATAATTAGTTTACTCTCCCATTAAAAAAAGCCACATCGTATGATGTGGCTTTTTTGTTTTTGTTGGGGTTGTAGGTTACGCCACCACCAAACTTTTCTCTACCATATATTCTGCAATTTGAACAGCATTGGTAGCAGCACCTTTACGTAAGTTATCGGCAACCACCCACATGTTTAAGGTATTCGGTTGTGATTCATCCCTGCGCAAACGGCCCACAAAAACTTCGTCTTTTCCATGGCTATTAATTGGCATCGGATACACATTGTTTTTAGGATCATCCTGAACAACTACGCCCGGTGTTTTTGAAAGAAGGTCACGTACTTCATCCAGGTCAAAATCACTTTCGAATTCTACATTAACGGCTTCACTGTGGCCTCCTACCGCGGGTACCCGTACCGTTGTGGAGGTAAGCCCAATGGTTTGATCATCGAAAATTTTTCGCGTTTCGTTTACCATCTTCATTTCTTCTTTGGTATAGCCGTTATCCAAAAACACATCAATGTGCGGAAGGATGTTCATATCAATGGCGTGCGGATAAACTTTCGGACCTTCTACACCATTGCGTTCATTCATTAATTGTTCTACTGCATCTTTTCCGGTTCCGGTTACAGACTGATATGTGGAAACAACAATACGCTTTATTTTATAAGCAACATGAAGCGGTGCCAATGCCAATACCATTTGAATGGTTGAGCAATTTGGGTTCGCGATAATGCGATCATCAATCCGAAGAACATGACCATTCACTTCAGGTACAATTAGTTTTTTAGTAGGGTCCATTCGCCAGGCAGAAGAATTGTCGATTACGATTGTTCCTTTTTCAGCAAACTTTGGAGCCCACTCCAAGGAAATACTTCCACCCGCAGAAAAAATGGCAACGTCCGGGGCAAGCGCAACTGTTTCTTCCATGCTCTTGATGGCGTACGGTTTACCCTTAAAGGTGATCTGTTTACCTACCGATTTAGCGGATGCTACCAGATAGAGATCATCAAAAGGGAAGTTGCGTTCTTCCAACACTTTAAGCATTTCCTGGCCAACCAATCCGGTGGCGCCTACAACTGCGAGTTTCATCTGTTAATAATTGTTTTAAAGTGGACAGATGGAATACGCCATGCAAAATTATCATTCCTTTGGGTCTGCTTTGCTAATGGCTATTTCATGTGTTTTTTAAATTGTTAAAAATTTCGACAAAAGTAGTATTTTTATTTACCGTTATATGAAATCAAACCCGTTGTATGGATAAAAAAATTGCAATTCTTATACTAACAATTGTTCACTGGTCGGTAGCTCAAGCACAATTCACGGATAATTTTTCGGATGCCAACTTCACAAACAATCCAACCTGGTCTGGCGATGAAGTTAAATTCATAATTGAAAATGAACAACTCCGGTTGTTCGGTCCGGCAGAATCCTCCTCAGCTTATTTGACTACCAACTGTTCTGCCATTGTAAATGCTTCATGGGAGTTTTATGTGCGAATGGATTTCAATCCTTCTGCGAGCAATCTTGCTCGTGTTTACCTGGTCTCCGATCAACAAAACCTTGGCGGGAATTTGAATGGATATTATGTACAACTTGGTGGTACCGATGATGAAGTGAGCTTGTTTCGCCAATCCGGAGCCACGCGAACAAAAATTATTGATGGACAAAATGGTGCACTTAATCTCTCAACATCTGAAACGAAAATTCGGGTAACACGTGATGAGAACGGAACGTGGGAATTGTATTCTGATATTGGGCTTACGAACTCGCTTTTTAAAGAAGGGGAAGTAGTGGACACAACACACCCAACTTCCAATTTTTTTGGAGTGTATTGTTTGTACACCGCCACGCGCTCCACTTCTTTTTATTTCGATGATTTTGTTGTGACCGGTGAGGTCTTCACCCCGCCATCCCCTTCCGAATGGAAGGATGTTACCCTCACGGAAATTTATGCAGATCCATCTTCTTCAAACGGTCTGCCCAATGCTGAATTTGTTGAACTTTTTAATCGAACAAACGCATCCGTAAACTTGAATGGGTGGCGTCTTTCCGATCCATCGAGTGGTGGAAATCTTTCTGGGACCATTGAACCAAAGGAATATATAATCGTAACGACCACTGCTGCCAAAAGTGATTTTGAAACGTTTGGAAAAGTGCTGGGTATAAGTGGTTTTCCGACCCTCAATAATGGAGGAGATGTATTGGTAGTGAAAGACAATCTCGGCAATACGATTGATTCGGTGAGCTACTCCGATTCATGGTATAAGGATTCAGGAAAAAAATCGGGCGGTTGGTCATTGGAGTTGATCGATCCGGAAAACCCATGTGGGGAAGGTGACAATTGGATTGCATCAGAAAATCCGCTTGGCGGAACTCCGGGAAAACAGAATTCAGTTTTTGCCAATAAGCCGGATTTGACCCCACCAATAATAATAAGCGTGATCGCGCAAAGCCCAACACTTCTTACGCTTACATTCAATGAAAAACTTAAGGACGAAATCCCAAAAATTAGCAATTTTCGAATCACACCCGATGTAGAAATAGCATCCATCCAAATGGGTAATGCAGCGTATACACAACTTGCGCTAACATTAAATCAAGCGCTACAAAATGAAATTGTTTACGCGCTTACCGTTTCAGGAATCCGCGATTGCAATGGCAATGTTATGGAAGAAAATGTTTTTACGTTTGGTTTGCCGGAAACGGCATCGCCACTGGATGTTGTGATCAATGAAATCTTGTTCAACCCACGCCCCACTGGTGTCGACTTTGTTGAACTATATAACCCAACCTCAAAGTATTTTAACCTGAAAAACTGGGGCATTGGAAATTGGGAAGATGACCGTGCCACCAACATAAGAACCATCACGAACGGGGATTTAATTTTAGGCCCGAGAGAGTATCGGGTAATTACCACAGATCCTGCCACCATCATCAGCCATTATCCGTTATCGGTCAGAGAAAACATAGTACAGGCACCATTGCCTTCCATGCCGGACAACGAAGGAAGTGTGGTATTGATCGATCCTGATCAAGTGTTCATTGACAATTTGAAATATCAGGACGACCAGCATTCCATTTTTATAAAAGATGATGATGGTGTTTCCTTGGAACGGATTGATCCTCAAAGTCCATCGGATAATTGGGCCAATTGGAAATCGGCAAGTTCAACAGTAGGATACGCAACACCCGGCTACTTAAATTCCAACAGTCACGCAAATCCTGTATCAATACAGGGCGAAGTTACGGTTATCCCGGAAATATTTATCCCCATCACGGGCCAACCGGATTTTACCGAAATCCATTATCAATTTGACCAGGGCGGATGGGTTGCCAACGTTAAGATCATCAACAGTCAAGGCGTTTTAATAAAGCAAATCGCGAATAATGAAATATTGGGTACACAAGGTTTTTTTCGTTGGGATGGAGACCAGGAAGGAGGATCTAAAGCGCGGGTTGGCTATTATATTGTCTGGTTTCAGGTGTATCACTCCACTGGAAAGGTACAGACGTTTAAAAAGCGGGTAGTGCTTGCGGCACAGTTTTGATAAAAGACCCAATTCAGGGGTCAGGAACCCTTTATTTTTTTGAGTGTAATATAGGTACGATAACATTTTTTGTTTTAAGATGGGAACCTTAATTTTGCGCCTGTTAAAAAACCCGGTAGGAATTATGGCAAAAAAGAAAGCGCCCGCAAAAGCAGCAAAGAAGACTACAAAAAAGGCTAAGTCTGTAAGTAAGAAAAAGGCTGCAAAGCCAACAAAAAAAGCTGCCCCAAAAAAGGTCAAAAAAGCCGTAAAGAAAACGACAGCTAAAAAGAAGGTAGCAAAGCCGGCCAAGAAAAAGGTTGTAAAAAAAGCTACACCCAAAAAAGCAACGAAAGCAGTGAAGAAGGCCGCCCCAAAGAAAAAAGTGGCTGTTCCTCAGAAAAAAGCTGCACCTAAAAAACCTGCAAAACAGAAAGAACCTCAAGTTGAAGTTGTTGAGCAACCGGTTGTAAAAAAAGAGAAACCATTAAAAAAGAAAACATTGAAGAAGGCAACAGGAGAATTAAAGGATACAAAAACCCTTACACCATCAACACCGGTATCAAAGCCCGCACCACCAGAATTAACAGTGTTCAATGTGCCAACACAACGGCCTATTGCCCATAAGCCCGCAAAACCTTCCTCTACTCCGGAAGATAAGACTCGGTATTCAGATTCTGAATTAAAAGAATTTGAAGAATTGATCAACCAAAAACTGGAGAAAGCAAAAGGAGAGTATAAAATCCTGAAAGAAACGCTGAACAGGAACAATGATTCTGGTACGGACGCAACATCGGGCGGTAACACAAAAGTATTGGAAGACGGAGCTGAAACCGCTGAAAAAGAAAACTTGAGCCAATTGGCAGCGCGCCAGCAAAAATATATTGCAAACCTTGAAAATGCCTTAATTAGAATTAAAAATGGAACGTATGGTATTTGTTCCGTTACCGGAAAACTTATTCCAAAAGAAAGGTTGATTGCTGTTCCTCATACTACGCAATCAATCGAAGGTAAGCTAATGCAAAAAGACTAATGGATTTCCTACAGAATCATATCGAAGCTTTAATTTTCTGTTCACCCTATCCCATCAAGATCGCGGAAATTATTTCCTGTCTTTCAGAAATGTTCGGTGCGGAGGTGCCAGAAGAGGATGTGATGGGTGCAATCCAAAAGATTGATGAAAAATATAAGCACGATGATTATTCGTTTTCTTTGAGCAAAGCAGCAGGCGGTTATCAGTTTCTTACAAAGCCGGCATATCAAGCCAGCATCAGTATTTTGTTGAAACAACAATCAAAAAAGAGATTGTCGACTTCAGCGATGGAAACACTTTCGATTATTGCCTACAAACAAGCAATTTCCAGAACAGAGATTGAAAATATCCGTGGCGTGAATTGCGACTATGCTGTTCAAAAACTATTGGACAAGGGATTGATTGAAATCAAGGGAAAAGCAGACACAATCGGGCGACCAATGCTGTACGGTACTTCGCCCAAGTTTATGGAATACTTTGGGATCAATGATCTGGCAGAACTTCCAACACCAAAAGATTTCGCACATGAAGTAAACACCATTGGTGAGAACATAGATCAAAAAGACACCGATGCCCCGGAATAGCGATTCCTCTTCTCGAAGAGGAAAACCAAAATCCGGAACCCCCGCTAAAGGAGTTAAGCGGATCAATAAATCAAAGCCAAAAGGTAAGCCTGTAAAGAAGGGTTCCGAAAAGCAACGGGACGTTCCTTCAAAAGCTTTTTTCAGAAAGGGCGGAGCACCTCTAAAGAAGACAAACAAACCCTCAACCACTCCTACTGCATCCCAGGCATCTGGACTAACACGGTTGAATAAGTACATTGCCAATAGCGGCATTTGCTCACGAAGGGAAGCTGATGAATTGATCAAAATGGGATTAGTTCGCGTGAATGGCGAAGCGATTACCGAACTTGGTTACAAAGTCCATCCTGGTGATGAAGTGCGCTACGAAGAGCGTGTACTTAAACCGGAGAAGAATGTGTACATTCTCATGAACAAGCCGAAAGGCTATATCACCACTACAAAGGATCCGCAAGAGCGAAATACGGTGATGGATTTGATCGGCAAGCAGGTGAAAGAGCGAATGTATCCCATTGGCAGATTAGATCGAAATACAACAGGGCTTTTGTTATTTACCAATGATGGTGATTTAGCAAAAAAGCTTTCCCACCCTTCCTATAATGTGAAGAAGATTTACAAAGTGGAGCTTGACAAACCGTTATCGAAATTGGACTTCACCAAAATACAGGAAGGTATTCGTCTTGAAGAAGGAATTGCAAAAGTTGATGATCTGGCAATTTTAACCGCAGACAAAAAATCGATAGGTATTGAAATTCACATTGGTTGGAACCGTATCATCAGGCGTATTTTTGAAGCCCTTGAGTATGAAGTTGTAAAACTGGACCGTGTGGTTTTTGCCGGCCTCGATAAAAAAGAACTTCCACGTGGAAAGTGGAGGCATCTCAAACCAGAAGAGATCATTCGGTTGAAGCATTTCAAATAAGCAACTTCAGGCAAATTTCTTGCTATCGAAAAGAAATCTTTCGATGAAATCCATTAACATTGGTGTAAACAAAAAAAGTCCCGAAGGACTTTTGATGTGGTGATGGACGGAATCGAACCGCCGACACAAGGATTTTCAGTCCTTTGCTCTACCGACTGAGCTACATCACCGAAAAATGAGGCACAAAACTATGTAAATTTACTTTCGAAGCAAAAAAATGGACGTTTTACAACAGGTTTTATTTATCATGGTCTTGGGGGCAACCGCCTTCTTACTTCGAAAACGTGTACTACAGATTCGCAACAATATTAAATTAGGCGAGAAACCGCTTCCCTACGCGATTGGTGGCATGAGGAGTATGATCCTAGTTGCATTTGGGCAGAAGAAAATGTTTAAAAGAATTGTTCCGGCTATTCTTCACCTTTTTGTATATGTCGGTTTTTTGGTCATCAATATTGAAGTTCTGGAGTTTGTTATTGATGGCATTGCCGGGACACACCGGATTTTTGCCCCCTTTTTGGGCGGATTCTACAATGTGCTCATGAACATCTTTGAGTTTCTCGCAGTAGCTGTGTTGATTTCCTGTGTTATCTTCTTGATAAGAAGGAATATAATCAAATTGAAAAGGTTCTGGGCATATGAGATGACCTCCTGGCCTCGGTTGGATGCTAATTTAATTTTGATCACCGAGATCGTGCTGATGATTGCAATCTTGAAGATGAATGCGGCCGATCAAATCCTTCAACAACGAGAACCCGAACACTATGCTTCAACCGGATCACTTTTTTTCAGTTCTTTTTTAATCCCTCTATTTGAAAACTTTAGTACAGGTTTTTTAATTTTTGTGGAACGCGCGGCCTGGTGGTTTCATATTATCGGGATTCTTGGCTTTGCCATTTATGTAACCTACTCGAAACACCTTCATATATTCCTCGCATTTCCCAACACGTATTTTTCGAAGGCAGAGCCAAAGGGTCACATGAACAATATGCCGGTCGTTACAGCAGAAGTAAAATCCATGCTTGGATTAGGTGAAGTTCCGGTTAGCGCGGAGCCCGGAAGGTTTGGGGCAAAAGATATAAATGACTTAAGCACTACAAGCCTGTTGGGTGCCTACACCTGTACAGAATGTGGACGGTGTACGGCTGAGTGTCCGGCCAATATCACTGGAAAGAAATTATCTCCGCGAAAAATCATGATGGATACGCGTGATCGCATGGAAGAGGTAGGAAAGAGTTTGAAAAAAGGAGGAAAGGGCCTTGACGATGGAAAATCATTGTTGGGCGATTATATTACGAAAGAAGAAATCAATGCGTGTACAAGTTGCAATGCCTGTGTGGAAGCATGCCCTGTGTTGATCAACCCACTCGAAATTATTTTGGAACTTCGGAGATATGTTTCAATGGAAGAGTCTGGCGCTCCCGCGTCCTGGAATGCAATGTATCAAAATATGGAGACTAGTTTTGCGCCCTGGAAGTTTGCTCCATCCGATCGGTTCAATTGGGCAAATGAGTTAAAAGATAAAAGTTAAACGAATGTCTTCATCAGAAAATAAGGTACCAACATTTGCTGAATTAACACAAAAGGGAGAAACACCCGAAATACTTTTTTGGGTGGGATGTGCCGGTTCGTTTGATGATCGGTACAAGCGTGTTACGGTTGCGTTTGTTAAAATCTTAAATGCAGTTGGAATTAAGTTTGCGGTTTTAGGAACCGAAGAAACCTGTACGGGTGATCCTGCGCGAAGAGCCGGAAATGAATTTCTTTTTCAAATGCAGGCGATGAGCAACATTCAGGTGTTGGATGGTTACGGAGTAAAAAAAATTGTTACTGCTTGTCCGCATTGTTTTAATACTATCAAAAATGAATACCCGGAGCTTGGGGGGAATTATGAAGTCATCCATCATTCAGTATTTCTTCAGCAATTAATTGATGATGGAAAAATTAAAATGACTGAGGAGGGTGGTTTTAAAGGAAAGAAAATCACCTATCACGATTCCTGTTTTCTAGGAAGGGCAAATAATATTTATGAAGCGCCACGAAAAGTTCTTGAAATGTTGGATGCTGATCTTGTTGAGATGAAGCGATGCCGTACAACAGGTCTTTGTTGTGGTGCGGGTGGTGCCCAAATGTTTAAGGATGCTGAGAAGGGGAATAAAGAAATCAATACGGAAAGAACGGAAGAAGCCTTAGCCACCGGGGCAACGATCATTGCCTCTGCCTGTCCTTTTTGCATGACCATGATGACGGATGGGGTGAAGGGAAAAGAAAAAGAGAATGAAGTGAAGGTTAAAGATTTGGCAGAACTTATTGCAGAAGCAACGGGTTTAAAGTAATACATTTGTGCGCTTATGCTTGTCTCATTTGAATCATTGCCCGATACCGCCCGCATTTGGATATATCAATCCAACCGTGAATTTACCGTGGATGAAATGGATTTTATCCAGAACAATCTCAGTGGATTTTGTGAACAATGGGCCGCGCATGGAACACCAATAAAAAGCGCAATTAAAATTCATTACAACCAATTTATTGTACTTGGCGCAGATGAATCCTTCACGCCTGCAAGCGGCTGCTCAATTGACTCAACATTGCGGTTGTTCCAGGAGCTTGAAAGCAAATTGGGATGTTCGCTTTTGAATAGGACCGAGATTGCTTTTTTTGAGAACGATACTGTAAAACTATATCCACAAAAAAACCTAAAGGAATTATTTGCTTCCGGGATATTAAACAAATCAAGTTTAGCGTTTAATAATGTTGTTGCCACAAAAGGCGAACTTGCAAACAACTGGCTCGTTCCAGTGGAGGAGACCTGGATCAAAAGGTTTTTGCCAAAAGATGTGGTAGCCTCGTAAGAAGAATAAATTTTGTAGTTTTATAAACCGAATTATTACTATGAAGTCCAAAGCACTGCTTTTTTTTATTCCGTTTTTGATAGTTGCCTGTGGCATAGAAAAAAAAGCCAATAAAGCTTTCCAGCACGGAAAATATCAAACCTCTATAGATTTATATGAGAAGATATTGCAGACAAACCCCAACGATGGAAAGGCCAATTATTTTGTGGCCGAATCATACAGGCTTTCAAACCGGATAAGGAATGCCGCTCCATACTATGAAAAAGCCAAAGGATTCGGAATTGATAAGGACTCTGTAAAATTTTATTTAGCGCAATCGCTTAAAGCGAATGCAAAGTACGATGAAGCCCATAAACATTTGACCGAACTCTCTGCCAGTGCAGGCGAAGAAAAAATGAAGGACAGGGCAAGTGTAGAAGCCCAAGGGTTAATGTACATCAAGAAGTTAAGTGAGAGTTCAAGCTATTATAAAGTAAAGAACCTTGAACTCATTAACACACCGGCTATTGAGTACGCCCCTGTTTTTTTGAACAATGAATTGTACTACACCTCTTCCCGTGGTACAGGTAAAATATACGAGGCCACCGGAACACCTTTCACCCAAATTTATAAAGTAGCATCGCGTGGGGCGAATGTGGACATCACAACCCTTCAACCTATATCAGCCATCAATACGGATGGCGTTAACGATGGCACACTGGCTTTTTCACCTGACGGAAAAATAATGGTTTTTGGCAAAGGAAACAGTGGACGCAAAAAAGATGGCTATGATATCGATTTGTACATGTCACGTTTTCGCAATGGCGAATGGCAAGAGCCCATCCCCATCAACATCAACACACAAATAAAAGAAGCTGACCCGAACATCGCCAGGGTAAAAATGGCGAATTACACTTGGGATTCAACGCCTGCCTTCAGCCTGGATGGCCGAACACTTTATTTTGCTTCCAACCGGGAAGGCGGATATGGCGGAACAGATTTGTACTCTGCGCGCATGGACTCAAGAGGTCGTTTTTCACGCGTAAAAAATTTAGGTCCAGAAATCAATACAGCCGGCAATGAAATGTTCCCGTATGTTGCAGAAGATGGGCAACTTTATTTTGCTTCCGATGGCCATCCTGGTTTTGGTGGATTGGATTTGTTTTCGGTGAAGCGTGTAAACGGAAAGAATACAATTGAAAATCTTGGTCAACCAATGAATTCAAATGCGGATGATTTTGGTATTTTCTTGTTTCGCCCCGATCGCGGATTCTTTTCTTCCAATCGTGAAGGTGGAATGGGCGATGATGACATTTACACTTTTGTGAATGAAGATCCGAACCTTAAAATTATTAACTACTACCTGCAGGGCATCACGTATACACCAAATTCGAAAGGTGAATTGGAAATCCTTCCAAACACAAAAGTTTCTTTATCGGATGCCAGTGGCGAAGTGCTACAGGATTATGTGACGGGCAATGATGGAAAATTTTTGTTCCGCGTTTATGAAAATGAAGATTATGATCTCCTTGGAGAAACGGAAGGCTATCTCGTAAAGCGCCAGTTGTATTCCACGAAAGGCAGATCGGTTGATCCGACAACGTTGAAAGATTTGGTGACCAACATTACATTGGATACAATTCTTATTCTGGATAAAATCGAAATCAATAAAATTTTTGCGCTCGATAATATCTATTTTGATTTTGATAAATACGATATCCGCCCAGATGCAGCGAAAGAGCTAGACAAATTGGTACAACTTTTAATTGATAATCCGGAGCTTAAAATCGAGATGGGATCACACACCGATAGTGTGGGAACACATGCTTACAACATTGAACTTTCCCAAAACAGGGCGCAATCAACAGTGAATTATTTGATTCGAAATGGGATTTCACCGGATCGGTTAACCGCGAAAGGGTACGGTGAAGAAAAGCCAATTGCACGAAACACAAACCCCGATGGAACGGATAATCCAGCCGGACGGGATAAAAACAGACGCACTGAATTCAAGATTTTAGAGGTTGGGGTGATGCCGAAACCGATCAGTGATGAGGTCGAGGATTTTGATGAAGACAAATACTTTAAAAGGGACGGGAATTAAATTCCATAAAAGATTCGAAAAAATGCCGGTAGTTTCCGGCATTTTTGTTTTTAGGCTTACTTTTGATTCAAACTTTTTAAAAGATGAGCTATAGAATCGAAAAAGATACCATGGGCGAAGTTCAGGTTCCTAATGATAAATATTGGGGGGCACAAACCGAACGATCTCGAAACAATTTTAAAATTGGACCAGAGGCAAGCATGCCCATTGAGATCATTCACGCTTTTGGATATTTAAAAAAAGCTGCTGCCCTTGCGAACTTTGAACTTGGGGTTCTTTCTGAAGAAAAGAAAGAGTTAATTGCTAAAGCGTGCGATGAAATCATCGCAGGAAAACTGGATGCAGAATTTCCGTTGGTGATTTGGCAAACCGGATCGGGCACACAAAGCAATATGAATGTCAATGAAGTGATAGCGTACCGTGCGCATGTACTACAAGGAGGTTCACTGGCCGATGAAAAAAAAGCATTGCATCCGAATGATGATGTCAACAAATCGCAATCATCCAATGACACATTTCCCACGGCAATGCACATTGCCGTATACAAACAAGTTGCGGAAATAACCTTGCCGGGATTAAAAATGCTGCGTTCAGTTTTGGCTGAAAAAGCATCTTCTTTTAATGATATTGTGAAGACCGGCCGTACACATTTCATGGATGCAACTCCATTGACATTAGGACAGGAGTTTTCGGGATATGTTCAGCAAATCGACAACAGTATTCGCACCATCAACAATGCGTTGGAGATGGTAAAAGAATTAGCATTGGGTGGCACCGCTGTTGGCACAGGATTAAATACCCCGGAAGGATATGATGTTTTAGTTGCAAAACATATTGCGGCATTGACAAACTATCCGTTTGTTACGGCACCAAACAAGTTTGAGGCACTTGCCGCACACGATGCAATGGTTGAAATATCAGGAGCATTAAAGCGCACGGCAGTTTCCTTAATGAAAGTTGCCAACGATATTCGCATGCTCAGTTCAGGCCCACGCTGCGGCATTGGTGAACTTATTATTCCCGATAACGAACCGGGGTCTTCTATTATGCCGGGCAAAGTAAACCCAACACAACCGGAAGCATTGACGATGGTGTGTGCCCAGGTAATCGGAAATGATGTAGCTGTTTCTGTGGGTGGTATGAATGGTCATTTTGAACTCAATGTATTTAAGCCGTTGATTGCTGCCAATGTTTTGCAATCAGCGCGTTTGATCGGTGATGCCTGTGTTTCTTTTTCTGAAAAATGCGCAGTTGGAATTCAACCTAATCTTCCCGTAATCAAAAAGCATTTGGAAAACTCATTGATGTTGGTAACGGCATTGAATACACATATCGGGTATGAAAAGTCAGCTAAAATTGCCAAGACTGCGCATCAGGGAAACAAAACGTTGAAAGAAGCAGCGATTGAATTAGGCTATTTATCGGCTGCAGAATTTGATGAATGGGTGCGACCTGAAGATATGGTAGGGAGTATTAAAAAATAGACAAGGCCATACATTTCGTGCATAAAACAAGATAGCACACTATAATTCAAAATATTTTGTACTTTTAATAGGATTTTTTAAACATAAAATGATGAATCGCCCCGCAACCCACTTCACTAATGGAATTCCGTTTGGCGATTGCATATCCCCACTAAAAACAAATTACTAACACATGAAAAACAAGTTTTTAATTTTTTTATGTCTGGCAGTGTTTTCATTAAGCACAACCAGCTATGCCCAACTTTCTAAGAGTGAGAAAAAGGAATGGAAAAAGAAAGCGAAAGAATACGCTAAAAACCCAGCTAACTTAAAGCAGATGAGTGAAGATAAAGCTTCTGCTGATAGCCAGGTTGCGAGTTTAAACCAAAAGGTCACGCAATTGCAGTCTACTGTTAGCAATAAAGACGCCCGCATTGCAGAACTTGAGGATCAGCTTTCGCAAACCCGTTCGCAACTAACAGCAAGCCGTGCTGAGATTGCACAAATGAAAGAAAGCCCGGTGGTAAACTCAATGGACTATTCAAAAGGCATTGTCTTTAAAGTTCAGATAGGAGCCTTTAAGAACAAGGACTTGTCGAAATACTTTGAGAACAATGAAAATTTTGGTGGAGAAAATGCTGAAGATGGAACACAACGGTTGACCATTGGTATTTTCCGTGATTATTGGGAAGCCGACACTTTTAAGAAATATATGCGCGAGATGGGTGTAAAAGATGCATGGATTGTGCCTTTTAAAGATGGTGAGCGCGTGGATATTAAAGATGTATTGGAAGGAGTTGTTACTGAAAAGCCTCAGGAAGGCGCAAATTAGTTTTACAAGACATTGAAAAAAGACAGCAATTAGCTGTCTTTTTTTATGCCCCAACATTATTGTTATTATTACATTCGCTTTATCATACCAATGGGAATGATACTTGCTTAAAACAATTTGCCGGTTGGTTATTGCAACCCTGACCCCAAATATTAAATCAGAAATGAAGAAGATAGCGTTATTTATTGTTTTTACATTTTTATCAGTTGCTGCATTTTCACAAGTTCGGGTCAGTAGATTGGTAGTAGAAAAAGGCCAGACCTATTCCCTGGGTCAATCAGACATCCTCGTAGCGGATACCATTATTATGAAAGATGATTCACGTATCGTTTTAAATAAACTGGTGCGCGAAAATGTAATCCGTTCAAAAGTTATTATCGTAGGAATGAATTGCTTTATCGATGGAACGGGCATCAACGGTACAGAGGGAGCCAAAGGAAGGGATGGAATTACTCCACAAGGCCCTTGCAAGGACGGAACCGATGGAAGAAATGGTGGCCGTGGACTTGATGGTGGCCAGGGGAACCATTTGTTTTTGTATGTGGATGAGTTGCGGGTCAATGGCAAATTGACCATCAACCTGACAGGAGGTAATGGTGGCAATGGCGGCAATGCAGGCAATGGTGGTGGAGGTGGCCCAGGCACCATTCATTGTTCAGGTGGCGATGGTGGCAATGCAGGCAATGGTGGCGATGGTGGCAATGGTGGCAATGGCGGGACACTCGAAGTAGATTGCACAAAATGTACAAACATTCGCGGCCTTTTTGGACGTGACATTATCGTGCATTATGGGAGCGGCAATTTTGGTTATTATGGTACTGCCGGCTATGGTGGAGCGCCTGGTCTCTCCCCTACCCGAAAGAGTGGTAAGAACGGTCTCAATGGTGTGGATGGCGTAAACGGGAAAACTTCAGAAGCAGGAACCGTCAAATTTGAAGGAAATTGATCATGCAAAAAAGGTGGTTGTTAAAAGAAACTCCATCCGCTGATGAAGTAGCATCACTTTCAAAAGCTATCAATGTTAACCCCTTTCTTTCGCGAATATTAATTCAACGCGGCATTTCTTCTTTTGAAGAAGCAAAAAAATTCTTTCGTCCTTCCCTCACCGATCTGCATGATCCTTTTCTCATGAACGGAATGGACGCTGCGGTCGAACGGTTAAACTTGGCTATCCATTCCAATCAAAAGATTTTAATCTATGGTGATTATGATGTGGATGGTACCACGGCCGTTGCATTGGTTGCCAGCTACCTCACTACCTTTTATCCGCATTGTAAAATTTATATTCCAGATCGTGAAGGGGAAGGATACGGTGTATCACGGCAAGGTGTACAATGGGCTATCGACAACGACTATAAATTAATAGTAGCACTTGATTGTGGCATCAAAGCCATGGAAATGGTTCATTACGCAAACCAGCATAGCGTTGATTTTATTATTTGTGATCACCACGTACCCGATGAGAAAATTCCGGATGCCGTTGCTGTATTGGATCCCAAAAGAAAGGATTGTAATTATCCGTTTAAGGAATTAAGTGGATGTGGCTTGGGGTTTAAATTTATGCAAGCCTATGCAAGGCTTTATCGTGATGAATCGGAATTGCATCTTTACCTTGATTTAGTGGCGGTAAGTATTGCATCAGACATTGTTCCGATTACAGATGAGAACAGGACACTTGCTTATTTTGGATTAAAAAAACTAAATGAAAACCCTGTCCCCGGTCTTAAAGCACTGAAAGAAATTTCCGGAAGGCGATCCCTTCTTGATATCTCCGGAGTGGTGTTCACCATTGGCCCGCGAATAAACGCCTCCGGTCGTGTTGCTCATGCCGATGCTGCTGTGAGTTTGCTGATGGCCAAAACAGACGATGAAGCGTACGTGCTCGCTGAATCGATCAATGTTAAGAATGAAGTGCGCAAACAGTTTGATACCGACATTACAGATGAAGCAATCTTGATGATTGAATCAAACGATGGTTTGAAAAACGCCAAATCAACGGTGCTGTTTAAGGACACCTGGCACAAAGGGGTAATTGGAATTGTTGCTTCACGATGCATCGAGAGGTATTACCGACCCACGATTATTTTGACTGCATCAAACAATAAGATCACCGGCTCTGCGCGAAGTGTACATGGGTTTAATCTCTACAATGCAATTTCAGATTGTGCAGAGTTGCTCGATAAATTTGGCGGACATATGTATGCTGCAGGTTTAACAATGAACCCGGAAAACCTCATTCCTTTTCAAAAGAAGTTTGAAGAAATTGTTGCGGCATCGATTACCAGCGAAATGCTTTGCCCGGTTATCCATGTTGATTTAGAAATAGATTTTGATGCGATCACACAAAAATTTGTAAACGTCCTTGTTCAGATGGCTCCCTTTGGCCCTGAAAATCAACGCCCGGTTTTTGTTTCCAACAACGTAATTGCTTTTCGCTACCTTAGTCTGGTAAAAGAAAAACACATCCGGTTTATTGCAAAGCAAGGGCATGGTGCGAAAACATTTAATTGTATTGGTTTCAACATGGAAGAATTTTATGATTCCATCCAAAATCAAAAGCCTTTTCGTATGGCCTATACCATTGAGGAAAATGAATACAACGGGAAAACCTCAATACAATTCGTGATAAAAGATATTAAATTTGAGGAGGAATAAGAGGATATGAAACTGGAAGCACGGGAGTTGATCAAGAAGTATAAAACCAGAACGGTTGTGGACCATGTTTCCGTGGAAGTAAATCAAGGGGAAATTGTGGGGCTATTAGGTCCCAACGGTGCTGGAAAGACAACAACCTTTTATATGATTGTAGGGTTGATCAAACCCAATGAAGGAAGTATTTTTTATGATGATAAAGAAATAACACCCTTGCCGATGTATCAACGCGCCCGATTGGGAATAGGATATTTAGCGCAAGAAGCATCTGTTTTTCGAAAGCTTACCGTGGAGGAAAATATCATGGCTGTGTTGGAGATGAAGAAGATGACAAAAGCCGAGCGGAAAGACAAGGTAGACCAAATGATAGAAGAATTTAGTTTACAGAAAGTACGCAAGAATTTTGGTATGTCCCTATCAGGAGGTGAGCGCAGAAGAACGGAAATAGCCCGTGCGTTAGCAGTTGATCCCAAGTTTGTTTTATTGGACGAACCGTTTGCCGGAGTAGACCCCATTGCTGTGGAGGAGATACAATCAATCGTAACAAAATTAAAGAACAAGAATATCGGTATCCTGATTACCGACCATAATGTTGACGAAACCCTTTCCATTACCGACCGGGCTTATTTGATGGTCGATGGAAAATTGTTTAAATCTGGAACAGCGGAGGAATTGGCAAATGACCCGCAGGTGAGGAAGGTATATCTGGGCCAAAATTTTGAATTGCGAAGGGCAAAAGTCAACACGGATAACAATTACCTTTAAAAAGCCCTCGCGCAATTCAATCCCATTTTTTCTATCCGAATAAGCCCTTATTTTTGAGAAACTGACTTTTAAAAAATGGGGATTATCAATTCAATTTTAACATGGATGATGAAGAAGCGAATTCATCAGATTGAATTGTTCATGAAATACCCATATGATGTACAGGATGAACTTTTCAAAAAATTAATCCAGCAAGCGCGGCACACCGAGTTTGGAATGGCGCATGACTTCTCTTCGATCACTTCTTATGAGAAATATGCCGAGCGCGTCCGCGTCAATACCTACGAAGAGTTTTTTCCGCACATTCAGCGTCTGATGCGCGGAGAACAAAATGTTTTATGGCCGTCAGAAATCAAGTGGTTTTCAAAATCTTCAGGTACAACAAATTCACGGAGCAAATTCATTCCCGTTTCTGCTGAATCATTAGAGGACTGCCATTTTAAAGGAGGAAAAGATCTGCTGTCTATATACGTCAACAACTTCCCGCTTACTAACATTTTTGATGGTAAGGGCCTTGCGGTTGGCGGTAGTTTGCAAATCAATGAGTTCGATCCCACGGCCACTTCGTACTATGGCGATGTTTCAGCGGTGTTGATGCACAACCTTCCGCATTGGGCACAATTTATCCGCACCCCCAGTTTGGAGACCGCATTGATGGGCGATTGGGAAGAAAAAATTGAAAAGCTGGCAATGGAAACCGCGGATGAAGATGTACGTCACATAGCGGGCGTTCCTACCTGGACCGTCCTCTTGATTCAGCGCATTATGGAATTAAAGGGCAAACCCATAAAAGAAGTTTGGCCAGACCTCGAAGTTTTCTTTCATGGTGCGGTTGCATTTTCACCCTATCGGAAACTTTTCAATGCGATAATCCCGGATGCATCCATGCGCTATTGGGAAACCTATAACGCGAGCGAGGGTTTTTTCGGTATTCAAGATCGCGATGGTTCTGAAGAATTATTGCTAATGCTGGACTATGGCATTTTTTATGAATTTATTCCCATCGAAGAAATTGAAAATGAAAATGCGAAGGCTGTTACGCTTGGTGGAGTTGAGCTTGATAAAAATTATGCGATGATTATTTCTACCAATGCGGGGTTGTGGCGGTATAACATTGGGGACACAATAAAATTTACTTCCCTTTCACCTTACCGGATAAAAATCACTGGTAGGACAAAACATTTTTTGAATGCCTTTGGCGAAGAAGTGATTATTGAAAATGCCGATGATGCCATCAGCTATGCGTGCAACAAGACGGATTCAATCATCGACAACTTCACTGCCGCGCCAATTTATTTAGAGACGAATAAGCAAGGGGGCCATGAATGGATAGTGGAATTTAAAAAACAACCCACCAATCTAACCACCTTTATTGAGACGCTTGATAGCCGCTTGCGCGAAGTAAATTCAGATTATGATGCGAAGCGTAAACATGATATTGCATTGATTATGCCAACCGTTCATGTTGCACCACCCGGCACATTCTATGACTGGATGAAATCGCGGGGAAAACTGGGCGGACAAAATAAAGTACCACGGTTATCTAACTCGCGCGAATACGTAGAAGAAATTTTAGTAATGATGGCGAATAAGAATTGATTACTCCCGTCTAACAGAGCGCAACCAGGAGCTTATTCCTTTTCGTTCTGCTGCGGCAATTCCCGGATTGTCTTCAGTTGCGCGGTTCACCTTTTCCACCGTATAGAATGCTGTTGGAAGAATGTTCTTTAAATGTGTCAACAATTCATCCAACCGTTCCCTTTCCAACACGGTAAACACAACACTTTCTTCCCCTTCAGGACCGGTGGATTTTAGCGCAGTGAAGCGCAGTTCTTTTTTCAATAAGTAAGTACTTAATTCATCTATATTTTTTCGGGTAATAATTCGAACGACAACCTTTCCATAGGCGATCCTTTCTTCCAATATCATTCCCACCAAAATACCGGAAGCAAATCCCGCAGGATAAGCAATGTATGCTGCCCAGTTATCCAGGTGTTCAAAAATTTGACGAATCGCCAACAACCAAATCAACGACTCAACAAACCCGAGAACGGTGGAAGTAAATCGTCTTCCTCCCAATACATAAATGATCCGGATTGTATTAATGGAAACGTCTGCAATACGTGCAAGAAAAATGAAAAGAGGGAGCACAACCAATCCGAAGATGTTGTCAGAGATTCCTAAGGTTTCTGTAAAAAAGTGTTGCATAATTTTTAGAATAAATCTTGAAAGACATCCGCAAGTTTTCCAAACGACTTTACTTCAATGTTGATCTTTTTCAGATCCAATGATTTTTGGTTGAACTTCGAAATGTAAATTTTATCAAAGCCCAGTTTCTCTGCCTCAGAAATGCGTTGTTCAATTCTGTTTACAGCACGAAGTTCCCCACCCAATCCTATTTCTGCCGCAAAGCAAAATTTATCGGATACAAAGATTTCTTCAAACGAAGAGATCAAGGAAACACAAACCGCCAAGTCAATGGCTGGATCTTCTACCCTTATTCCTCCTGCAATATTCAGAAAAACATCCTGCGTTCCCATTTTAAAACCAACACGTTTTTCAAGTACTGCCAGCAACATGTTCAATCTTTTTTGATCGAAACCTGTAGGTGTTCGTTGCGGTGTACCGTAGGATGCCGGGCTCACCAGTGATTGAATCTCAATAAGCAAAGGACGATTTCCCTCAATGGTTGCACCAATAGTTACGCCACTTACTTGTGAATCTTTTTGTGAGATCAATATTTCGGAAGGATTGTTTACTTCGCGCAAGCCTGTTCCCAACATTTCATAAATTCCAATTTCGGCAGTAGAACCAAACCTGTTTTTTGTTGTGCGCAAGATACGGTACGCCAAATGACGGTCTCCCTCAAATTGCAATACGGTATCGACCATGTGCTCCAACACTTTGGGCCCTGCCAGCATTCCGTCTTTGGTAATGTGGCCGACAAGAAAAACAGGCGTGTTGGTTTCTTTGGCGAACTTCATAAACTCTCCTGCACATTGTCGTACCTGCCCAACACTTCCAGCAACCGAATCCATCATAGGAGAATGAAGTGTTTGAATCGAATCAATAATGACCAATTCAGGTTGGAGCGATTCAATCGAAAGAAAAATATTTTTTGTATTTGTTTCCGTAAGGATGTAACACTCCGGATTTTGAAAAGAGTGCTTTGACTCCAATCTGTCTGCACGCATTTTTAATTGTTGCTCACTTTCTTCTCCGGAGATGTAAAGAATCTTTTGTTTGGACAGCATCATGCCGAATTGCAGCATGAGGGTTGATTTTCCAATACCGGGTTCGCCCCCAATCAGCACCAATGAGCCGGGAACAATTCCTCCACCAAGCACCCGGTTAAGTTCCGCATCGGGTGTTGAAATACGGATATCTTTTCCAGCGGCAATTTCGTGGAGCACTTTTGGTTTGGCAACGCGATCTGTTTTCCGCTCTTGTCGCCACTCATTTTTGGCCGGCTCTTTTTGAACCGTCTCTTCAACGAAAGTATTCCATTCATTGCAAGACGGGCATTTCCCTAACCACTTCGCAGACTCATGTCCACAGTGCTGACAAAAATAAACGGTACGTGCTTTGGCCACTTGATATGATTTGCTTCAATCAAAATTAGGATAAAATAACTTCCTTCAAGGTAGACGGGTTACTTTTAAAGCGGTTTTGTCATTCTTACTAAGATTAACTTTAGTTTGGATAATTATTTTATTCCTATATTTTTGAGCCATTAAACCTAAACTATTACTAAACCAAAACGCTGCCGCACAGTTGACCTCTCATTTGCAGCCGTATCAAACAGAAAACAATCATATGAAAAAACTATTCACGTTGGCATTGATGTGTCTATTCCACTTGGGCTTTTCCCAGAAACCACCCGCAAAATTTGGTGGTGTTTCTAAAGAAGAAGTTGAAATGAATGTATATGCGGCTGACACATCAGCTGCTGCTATAAAGTTATTGGATTATGGGGAATCACAAATATCATATAATCAAAGCATAGGCTTTACACTGACCTTTGATCGATTGATCCGCATTAAAATCCTAAAGAAGGAAGGATATGATTGGGCAAATTTTGAAATTCCATTGTATCATCAAGGTAGCTCGGATGAGAAAGTGGTTTCTCTTAAAGCGATTACCTATAATTTAGTAGATGGGAAAGTGGTGGAAACCAAATTAAAAAAGGATGGAATTTTTGATGAGAAACGGGATGATCATTGGAACCTTAAAAAAGTCACAATGCCGGATGTCCAGGAAGGATCAGTAGTTGAAATAGCATATTCGGTAAGTTCAGATTTCTGGCAACATCTGGAAGATTGGTCTTTCCAATCAACAATCCCTGTTGTTTGGAGTGAGTACCGCGTCAGGATACCCGAGTATTTCAGTTATGATAAGTATATGGAAGGGTATATTGGCCTGGCCGTCCGTGATGAGACTTCTGTCCCCATCACTTTTGTAATAGATAGTAAGAGCAATGAGGTACTGAACCTTCAGGAGAACAGGATGCGGTACGTTGCACAAAATGTTCCTGCATTTAAGCCTGAACCATTTATCACTACTCCATCGGATTATATTTCGCGGATCAATTTCGAATTGGCGTATGTAAGAATGCCCCGTCAACCCATCAAGGCCTTCATGGGCACATGGGATGATATCAGTAAGACAATGTGGGAAGACGCTAATTTTGGAGGACAGTTAAAGGGGAATAATTTTCTAAAGAACACGGTTGCAGAAATTACTGCCGGGCAAGCTTCCACGGAGCAAAAAATCACCTCCATTTTCAATTATGTAAAACAAAATGTTGCATGGGACGGATCCTATCGCAGATACACCTCAGCCTCCTTGAAAAAAGTATTGGAGGAGAAGAGGGGAAGTTCAGCTGAAATTAATTTTCTGATGGCTTCCATGTTATCGAAAGCAGATATTGAAGTATATCCTGTATTGGTGAGTACGCGTAACCACGGTTTTGTCAGGGAAAGCATTCCTGTTGTGAGCCAATTCAACAATGTAATCTGTCTGGTGAAGTTTGATGGAAAACAAATCCTATTGGATGCGACTGTAAAATACCTTCCCATTGGTGTGCTGCCACAAAACTGTTTGAACGGTAAGGGCCTTGTGATCTCAAAGGAACGATCCTCATGGTTAGATTTAGAATCTTCGCTTAAATCCAGATACTTAGTGAATACCGAATTTACAATTTCAGAAGATGAATCATTGAAAGGCAAGATTGGGTTTGAAAGAACGGGGTATGAAGCGCAAAAAAGCAGAAATAGTTATTTTGTAGATGGCGAAGAAAAATACCTTGAAAGTATTAGTAAAGAAAAGGGATGGGAAATTTCAAACAGCACTTTTATGAATGCAAAAGAATTGGACACGCCTTTTAAAGAAGAGCATCAGTTTGAAATTTCTGATCAAATTACCTCCTCCTCAGACATCTACTACATTGATCCCTTCATAACCGGAAAAATGACCGAGAATATTTTTAAGACAGAAGATCGGCAATATCCTGTTAATTTCGGTAGCCCTTTTGAAAGGATCTACATGGCAAAAATTACGATTCCGGATGGGTATGAAATGGAAGAGTTACCACAAAGCAAGATGCTGAGGCTTCCGGAAGATGGTGCACGATATGTCTATAGCATCAATCAGATAGGCAATGTGATTAACATCATGAGCAACCTATCGGTAAAC
>JBGTGG010000355.1:0-9670 GCA_041746855.1 Cyclobacteriaceae bacterium
GAGTGCTGGTTGTATAAAATCAATTCGGTGCCGTCAATCACGGTAGATCCTTTCAGCATTTTCGGCATGCTTACCCCGATTATAAAATTGTCGGAGGAATACATAATGCCTGCACCAAAACTAGGGGCCAGTTCACTAATGTTATTTTGAAATTTGGGATCGCCCGGAGCAATCGTCAGTTCATTGAAATCGTTTTTGTAATTCACCACACCTGCCTGTAAACCAAAGGATATACGGCTTCGGTTTTGCATTTCGATGTGATAGGCATACGAGGCCACTACTTCCAGGTTTTTGTTTGTGCCAATTTTATCCTGTAGGATGGTAAGGCCGAGTCCCATTTTATTATCCATTAACGCCACATGCCCGGAAGCATTCATGGTGACAGGGCTTCCGTTAAAGCCAGCCCACTGCACACGGTAAGCAGCCATGGCTGTTAAGTCTTTGGAAAATCCGGCATAGGCGGGATTGATGATGAAAGGGTTAAAGAGGTATTGCGCGTGTAGTGGATCTTGCTGTGCCTGAGCCGTTAGATTAAAGAGTAACACTATTAATACCAATACTCCTTTCATAAAGGATGCAAATGTGTTGGTACATCGTGGTTGAGGCAACGGTTCAGTTTGCGTATAAGGCGAATTCAAACATACTATAGAATTCGAGTTATAAGGTGCGTGAGCAGGTACTGAACTTGTAACTAATTTATTATTACGCGTGAAAAACATACAAACACTTTATGCTTTTAAAGTTGCTAAAGGCTTACCTGCGCTTCAATACCTGAAAACCATCATTTTTTTCAGTGAAAAACTACCGGAAATGCGGTAGAAGGCTTTTTAATATGTCGTATCTTGTAGGGTATGTCTATTGCAACGCGCATTATATTTGTAAGTCTTGTATGGATGGGTGCCACCGTCCACCCCCCGGCTATCGGACAGGAAACAACAAATATTTATGTCGATAGTCTGCTGACAATTGTGAATAAAACCAACGCGGATTCGACAGCGGTAACAGCACTTACCCAGTTACAGCGCTTTTATTTTGAACGCGGGCAATATGACTCAACCCTGAAATATGCCCGGCAAGCGGTGCAGCTTACAACTCAATTAAAAAATGAAAAAGAAACGGCAAAGGTGTATTATAATATGGGCATGGCCTACACCAATTTGGCCCAGTACGACAGTGCGAATTTTTATCTCGGTGTAGCATTAAGTTATTGGCCAACGCTTTCTGATACTTTATTGCAGGTGAGCTGCTATAATGCGCTCGCGCTTCTCAATAATTATCAATCGGATTATGGTATGGCCGTGGAGTACCTGCTGGAAGCCGTGGAATTAATTGATCACACAGAGTCAACGGCTGTTCGCCAGATGTTTCCTCAAATCCTCTCGAGCTTGAGTCGAAACCTGATTGCGGAGAAGCAATATGCACGCGGTATCGACTACGCAAAAAGTGCACTGCGCATACACGATTATCCAACCGAAGGTCGTTACCGGGTTATTCTTCACCTCGACATTTCTGACGCCTACTTGAAATTAAAAAATACGGAGCTCGCAAAAGCACATCTCGATTCAGCTATACTTTTTAACCAGTCGTTGAACAACCTGGTGATCACAAACTTTGTATACATGAATGAAGGTAACTATTATCAGGCTTTGCAGGATCATGCGAAAGCGTTTGATGCTTACTTGCAAGCCTATCGGGTTTGCAAACAAATCAAGAACGATTACCTGATCGCCTCAGCAGCCAGTAACCTGGCAAATGCCTGTTACCTCACGGGACGATACGATGATGCTAAGGTGTATGCGAATGAAGTGATTTCGTTGGGTAAACGCCTGAAGCAATATACTGAGGTTGCATCCA
This sequence comes from Cyclobacteriaceae bacterium, assembly GCA_041746855.1. Classification (GTDB taxonomy): domain Bacteria; phylum Bacteroidota; class Bacteroidia; order Cytophagales; family Cyclobacteriaceae; genus JBGTGG01. The sequence continues at coordinate 1,855 of JBGTGG010000355.1, forward strand.
GCTATGATATTTTAAAACGGGTAGCCTCAATGGGTGAGAATTATAAAGATGCTGTGCAGTATGCCGAGTTACAGAAAATTTATGCCGACAGTAATACCAATACAGAAACACAAAAGCGGATTCTTGGGCTGGAGTCAAAGTATCAACATCAGAAACGCGAGCAGGAACTCGCAACATTAAGAACTGATAATACACTTCGTGAATTGGAAATTGTGCGCAGGAACAGAATGTTTTTGATCTTGGGTATTTCAGCCGCTTTTGCAATTATCATTCTGGCCATCTATTCCGGCTACAGCCGCCAAAAGCAAACCCTTTCCGAGAGAGAAAAAAAGATTCAGGAAGACCGTGTAAAATTCCTGGAACGCCAGCAACAAGTAGTGTCGTTACAATCCATGATCAATGGGCAGGAAACTGAACGTACACGTATTGCCAAGGATTTGCATGATGGATTGGGAGGGGTATTCTCTACCATTAAAATGTATTTTAACTCCCTTCATCATCACCAACCCACGTTAAGCGAGCAGGAACTTTTTCAAAAAAGTTACGCACTGGTGAACGATGCATCGGAAGAAATAAGACGTATCGCCCATAACATGATGCCGGAGGTGTTGATGAAAATGGGGCTTGTGAATGCTTTGAAAGATTTGTGTGCCAATATTTCAGCCGGGAAGTTACTTCATGTAAAAATGGAAGTGCATGGTATGGAAAAACGGATGAATACGACTACCGAAATTATGTTGTTCCGGATTATGCAGGAATTACTGAACAACATTATTAAACATGCTCAAGCAACGGAAGCGATTGTCCAGTTTGTTCGTGAGGACAACCGGTTGAGTGTGCTGGTGGAAGATAATGGCAAAGGTTTTAACACAACAGAAGCTGATGATCAAAAACATGCAGGCATAGATAGTGTTCAAAGCCGTGTCGCTTATTTGAATGGTAAACTCAGTATTGATTCGCAGCAAAATGTGGGTACAACTGTGATGATGGATTTTTTAATAAATGATGTATGATCAGCATATTAATTATAGACGATCACCCACTGGTACAGGATGGTATTAAAACCATGCTCAAGGCTGTGCCTTCGGTTGAAGTTATTGGCGCATGCAAAAGTGGAGGAGAGGCACTGGAATTCCTTGCGACTGTTGAACCCGATGTCATCCTCTTAGACATTAACCTTCCAGACATGGATGGTCTGGTATTATGTGAAAAAATACGGGAACGCTATGCGAAAGTAAAAATCATTGGACTTACGTCTATTAATGAGGTCGGTATGATTACCGGGCTATTGCAACGTGGCGGGAACGGTTACCTCCTTAAAAATATGGAACGAGCAGAGTTGTTGCAGGCCATTGAGAAAGTGATGGCGGGTAATGTGTATTTAAGCGAAGACGCCAATGTGAAAGTACTGGAGCAGTACAAATCTTTTGACGAAGGGAAAGCGCCAGTATTAACCCGCAGGGAGAAGGAGATTCTTTTATCACTTGCCAACGGTTTATCAGGACCGGTAATCGCAAAGGAACTTGTCCTCAGTGAACTAACGATTCAAACACATCGTAAAAATTTGTTCCGCAAGTTTGATGTCCATAATGTACAATCGTTGCTTAAAGTTGCGCGTGATTTGGGGTTTTTAAAGTAGCGCGATACATCTCCTGCTATCTAGATGATGCGGAAGGCTGCGCGTGAGCGTATGTTAATCGGATAAATTAGATAATGTTAGTTCACTCCAAATATATACCCGATCCTAAGCGCAAGATGTGTTTCATTGCCGTAGAGCTTGTCAGCGTCCTGATTGGTAATACCGCGGTTGTAGTTAAGGTGCAGCTGAATCTTACCGAAAGAATATCCGACCATTGCATTTATGGCAATAGTGAGTGGTGGCTCCTGGCCCTCTTCGTTGCCAAAGGTGTAGTCGGTGGATGTTTCATCTCCATCTATTGACACGAGGCGCGTGCCTGAAAGGCCATATAAAACAGAGGGCCCTATGCCCGCAAAAAATCCTGATGTCTTTTGTTGCTTGTACACAAGCTGCAAAGGCATCTCAAGATACCTGACCGTCATTTTTGTTACCGTGATTTCTACACCATCATCCAGTTCGTCCTTCCAGCCCTTGGTCAGATAGTTCAGTGAAGGTTGAAACAGGAGAATGTTGGAAATGCGTGCGCTGTAAAACACACCAACTGTATAACCAGTAGTGCCTCCCAGGAGATCTGTTTGATCATATGTGGGGAACGCTTCCCCGAGAACACCAACTGCCCCAGCCTGTATGCCGAATTGGGCGTGAGTAAGGTAGCTGATGAGACAGAACAGTACAATGAAACCTGACTTCCTGATCATAATTGTGTGGTTTGATTTCTGGTTATAGTCGATAATCAAAACTACCGCACAGGTGCTGCATATTCAATACCCGAAAATGGTCAATTATGGAAATGATCAACTACCTCAATTCATGTAGAGCAGCCAATTGTCAAATCCGGTTGCGTGACGGTTCAGATTACTTTAAGTTCTTTAAAATATCTGAACCGTTGCGCAATTTTTTTCCGGCTTAGGACTTTTACTGAATTATAGATTCTATTCTGTTTTCCCGGCAAGATCTAGTATGAATGCATACTCTTGCGCGGTTTCGCGATAGGCTTTAAAGCGCCCCGTTGTACCACCGTGTCCGGTTTCCATATTGGTACGCAGCAACAAGGTGTTGTTATCGGTTTTCATTTCGCGAAGTTTTGCTACCCACTTTGCAGGTTCCCAATATTGCACCTGGCTATCATGTAGTCCCGTTGTTACCAGCATATTGGGATAGTCTTGTGCCTTTACCTGATCATACGGTGAGTACTCCAACATATACATGTACGATTCCATGTTTTTTGGATTCCCCCATTCGTCAAACTCACCGGTGGTAAGCGGGATAGTTTCATCCAACATGGTGGTGACCACATCCACAAAAGGAACGGCTGCAATCACACCTTTGTATAGATCCGGACGCATGTTTACTACCGCACCCATTAACAAGCCACCAGCGCTTCCGCCACTGGCAAATAAATGCTCAGGCGATGTGTAGTTCTCATCAATCAGGAATTGTGTACAGTCAATAAAATCTGTAAATGTGTTTTTCTTTTTAAACATCTTTCCATCTTCATACCATTGACGTCCCATTTCCTGGCCACCACGAATGTGCGCGATCGCATACACAAAACCCCGGTCCAATAAACTTAATCGCGTAGAGGAGAATGTTGGATCCATACTATAACCATACGAACCGTAGGCATACACCATGGTTGGGTTTTTACCATCTTTTACCAATCCTTTTTTGTAGACAATTGACATCGGAATTTTTGTTCCATCACTGGCGGTAGCCCATAGCCTCTCGGTTTGATAATCTTCCGGGTTATAGCCACCAACAACTTCCTGTTGTTTCAATAATTTTTTCTCCTGGGTTTTCATATTGTAATCGTACTGCGAGTTGGGTGTGGTCATGGAAGTGTAGCCAAACCGAAGCAGGTCTGTATTAAAGTCTAGGTTGGTAGAAGGATAAACCAGATACGCTTCTTCCCCAAAATCCAGATAATGTTTTTTACCTGTATTTTGATCGATTATGCGCATCAAATTATTGGCTTGAGCACGTTCGCTTAATACAAGGTAATTTTTGAACACTTCAATTCCTTCCAGCAAGGTATCTTTTCGGTGTGCAATTTTTTCTTTCCAGTTTGCTTTCGCTGTTGCGGAAACGGGAGTCTCCATTAACCTAAAATTCTGTGCGTCAAAATTCGTGGTGACATAGAATTTATCTTCAAAATGCTCGATGGAATATTCAAGTCCGCGTTCTCTGGGAGTAAATTCCTTGAAGGAAGCATCCGGTGTGTTAGCATCCAGTATTTGATAATGACTGGTAAGGGTACTGCCGGCCCAAACCACCAAATATTTATCGGATTTGGTTTTAGTAATGCCGGTGTAAAATGTTTCGTCCTTTTCTTCTGATACAACTTTATCGGTAGCAGCATCTGTACCCAGTTTATGTTTCACGATCCAGCGGGAGCGTAATGTAGCAGAATCTTTCTTGGTGTAGAAAATTGTTTTATTGTCGTTTGCCCAAACACCATATCCTTCCGTGTTGGGAATTACATTGTCGAGGATTTTTCCGGTGCGAAGATCTTTAATGTAAAGTGTATACCTCCTTCTGCTCACGGAGTCTTCTGCAAACGCCAACAAATTATTGTCTTCGCTTACGTTAAGTCCACGGATGCTGTAATAGCTGTGGCCCTCGGCCATGTCGTTAACATTAAGTAAGATTTCTTCTTTCGCCTCTAGTGATCCTTTTTTACGACAATAGATTGGATATTCTTTTCCTTCTTCATAGCGGGTATAATACCAATAGCCATTGTCTTTGTAGGGAACAGATTCGTCTGTTTGTTTTATCCTTCCGGTAATTTCTTTGAAAAGCTTTTCCTGAAATGCCTCTGTATGTTTCATTTTTTCTGCGAGGTACGTATTTTCGGCATTCAGATAATCTAATGTTTTCTGTGTTTGCTCATCTTTTACTTCCGCATTTTTTTGTTCATCGGAGAGTTTCATCCAATAGTAATTATCAATGCGCGTGTTTCCGTTGGCGGTTAGTTCATGGGGTACTTTTTCCGCTACCGGAGCATTGTCTTTGGAAGCATCTTCTTTATCAGGTGTCGCGCAGCCTGCTATGATAAGAAGGGCCAGTAAGTAGGGTTTAATCGTTTGCATAGGGATTTGTTAATTAGCAGTACAAGATACGAAAGGGCAGGAACAGTGTTTTACGAAAGTGATGAGAGGCAATTTTTTAACAAGCCTTTTAAGAAATTTTCGAAGTGAGATTATTTTCAAATTTTGTAATAGGGTTTATTTTAACCCTGTTATGTTATAAAATGATCATAATATGAATTTATTAGATAAAAAATTACCCATTTAAGTAATTATTGATCCAATTTTATGAATGATGGGGGTTTGTTGTTATTTTTAGTGAAGCCTAACCCCACTCCAAATGAACAGAAGAAAATGGTTAAAAAATGGATTGCTCGCCATGAGTGGCACAGTCCTATTGCCCACACTCGGAAAAGCTGCTCCTGCATCCTCAGCCAAACAGATTATTTCAAATGGTAAACTTAGTACTCCATTATTTCGCGAACACATCTCTACGGTCACCACTGAAATTGTAGCCAGGTTGAATGCGAACGAAAACCCGTACGGTCCTTCACCAAAAAGTATCCTAGCTGTTCAGGAAGCTGCGGTGGCCGGGAATCGGTATGGATGGAAGCAACTGATGAAATTGATGCAGATGATTGGTGAGAAAGAAAACATTCCTGTGGACCACATTATGATGGGGCCGGGCTCTTCCGATTTACTGGAAAAATTTGGATTGGTGTTTTTTATGAATGGCGGAACGGTTCTTTCTGCTGATCCTTCTTATATGTCGTTGATGAATGTTGCAGAGTCTGTCGGAGCCAAATGGAAAAGTATTCCACTCAAAAAAGATTGGTCACACGACTTAAACGCAATGGAAGAATCGATTGACGCGGATACCAAAATGGTGTATATCTGCAATCCAAACAATCCAACGGGTACGATCACTTCTTATCAAGAACTTTATGATTTCTGTTTTCGTGTTTCTGATAAGGTTCCGGTTTTTGTAGATGAGGCTTATCTTGATTTTGTTGAAGGTGAAGATGGAAAGAGCTTGGTGTCTTTGTTGGAGAAAGGCAAGAACGTAATCGTTGCTAAAACTTTTTCTAAAATACACGGAATGGCCGGATATCGTGTTGGATATGTGGCGGCCTTACCCGAAACATTGAAGCGTGTGCAAAGTATCACGCGAGGAGGAATGGGTATTGCTAACACTTCGATTCCAGCGGCAATTGCCAGTATGGAAGATTTAGAATTCCAAAAAAAATCAAAGGCACAAAACAAAGCTGCTCGCGACTACACTTTTGCAACGCTGAAAAGTATGGGACTTGATCCTGTTCCTTCGTATACCAACTTCATGATTTTTGAACAAAAGGAAATGGATGGCGAGGAATTTCTGGATAAAATGGCCGGCCTGGGAATTGGTGTTCGCGCTTTTGAAATCTATGATAAAACCTGGTGCCGGGTAAGTATGGGCACGATGGAGGAAATGAAACTTTTTACAGCGGCACTTCAAAAAGTTATCGGATAATAAACAAACTCAACACTGATGAATCCGATTCTCGAAAAAACTTTAGCGTGCCTGGTATTTATTGTTGTCGGCATTTTATTAAAGATCAAATTTGATAAGAGGGAGCATGTTGATGGAATAAAACATCTTATCTTAACAATTGCATTGCCCGCTACCGTTTTTGTAGCCTTGTTAGGTGCAAAGGCAAATATTGAAATGCTGTTCCTGCCGATTCTGGCATTGGGATTAAATTTTGTTTTATTTTTCACGACTCCTTTTTTTCTAAGGATTCTCGGAATGGATAGCAATAGTTCGGAAGGAAGGACAATGCGTTTGCTATTACCCTCACTTGCTCCCGGCCTCTCCTGTTTTCCATACATTCTTGAATACCTGGGGGAAGACGCCTTGGCAAACGCTGCCATGGCAGATGTGGGGAATAAAATTTTTGTGTTGATTTTCCTATTTGTTGTAGGGATGAATTGGTATTACCGCAGTAACAAAGATGAAACCATTAATTCCAGAGGAAAAATTAAGAGTTTGTTCTTTTCCTTAATTACAGAGCCGATCAACATCGTAATCATTGTTGCTGTTACGTTGTTAATGATGGGAATAAATTTTCAAAGCTTACCGGAATTTATTTCTTCAACCTTGAGCCGGATGAGTTTATTGATGACACCACTGGTTTTGATTTTCATTGGATTGGCAGTGAAGCTTGAGAAACGAAATCTGGAAACTACGCTATCACTTTTATTTTGCAGATCAGGTGTTTCGTTATTATTGAGTGTTTCGATGATCAGCTTGCTTTCATTATCGAGTGCCAATGCTATTTTGTTGGCTGTTATTTTTCCACTAAGTGCGTGCAGTTTTTGGCCTTTTGCGCACATGGCAATTTTTAATAGTCGCGAGGAAGAAAATAATATTGCAACATCCAAACGGACATTCAATATGGAAGTTGCGGTGTTGGTGTTAGCGTGTTCGCTGCCATTTTCAACCATCATTATTCTTACCGTTTTATCAAGTGGTGAATTCTTTACAGGGATACCGGTATTACTAGTATCGGGTATTGTATTAATTACTGCGGGCTTGATTCCTTCCCTGGTCAGAAAGTTTTTTATTCTGATTTCAAAAGCGAAGGACGAAGAGGAAAAATCATTCGCAGAGGCATCCTAATCACAATTGTTCTTTCTTGATCTTCCATAAAAAAAGGCCAACTCCTAATTGAAGTTGGCCTCTTTGTTAATGAATAGATTCGTTATTTCGTTTGTCCGTACTTTTTCGAGTAGCGTTCAAACAATTCTTCCTGATTTCCGGGAAGTGTAACGTGCTTTCCACTAATGAACGCATGTAAAATTTTATTGGTACGATAATCAAGTGCATCACCTTCGGATACAAATAGTGTAGCGTCCTTGCCTGCTTCCAACGTACCGACACGGCTGTCAATTCCCAATGCTTTTGCAGTGTTGGAGGTAATGGTTTTCAATGCATCTTCTTTTGCCATACCATACGCCACAGCAGTGCCTGCATAAAACGCAAGGTTACGACCACCATGAAGTGATTTGTCATTGGATAATGATACCACCACTCCGGCTTGTGTAAGAAGGTGCGGAAGTTTATACGGCATGTCAATGTCTACATCTTCACGCGCAGGCAAGTTGTGCGTTG
>JBGTGG010000356.1:0-1903 GCA_041746855.1 Cyclobacteriaceae bacterium
GGGATTGCATGCTGATTTGGATGATTTTAAAGTTTCATCTACTAATATTGAAAAGTCCAAATTATTTGATCGAGTGTCGTAAACAGAAATTCTAACAATAATATGCCTAATGCTCCCACCAAAAAACAAATTTGCCTTGGAATAATAATCTGTCCCGGAGTCGTCATCTAAAGGTTGCCAGTTATCGTGAGAGTCATGGTCAGTCCACCACATCCTAAATAGCTTGCACTACAATGGGATCAAATTGATATGAAAGGATTTATGAAAAACGGTGATGAAAAATATGGTGAACATGTGTGCATAGGATCAATTTGGGCAGCATGAAAAAGGGGCTTCCTCAAGGCAAATTAAAATCTGCAAAAACCAACCTGCCTTTAAAAAGGAAGCCCCGATGCAGAAAGATACTCTCATTCAGTCACGCCAGCAAAAGCGAAGGATTACCCATAGAGCGAAAAAAGCCAAAAACCGGATTGAGTATATCCGATGCAGAATTATTCTTCTTTTGGCTGAAGAAATTCCCGCTGGCAGGATTTCCAGTTTACTGGGATGTGCGCGCGCAACCGTCTATCGAACCCTTTACCGATTTGAAGAAATGGGAGAAGAAGGGTTGCATGACAGGCGATTTTTTCAAGAACCCAAGAAAGTGGATGAGTCCATTCTGAACAGGCTTTACGAGCTGGTAGATTTGAATCCCAGGGACTTGGGATGGCAGCGTTCGACTTGGTCTTTGGAGCTATTTTCCCTACAAATCGAGGAGGAATTCGGAATCAAATTTTCCTTAAGCCACATCCGCAACCTTCTCCTTCATTTCCAATGCCGGTTAGGTATGCCAAAGCCCGCCTTACGCAAACCGATACGTGGTAGGAGATTGATGCTTGAAAAAATTTCCCGGCTGTTGAAACGGGCGAGCGCACGAGAAGAGGTTTTCTATTCGGATGAAGTGGATATCCATTTGAATCCCAAAATTGGCAGGGCCTACATGAAGAAGGGAACGCAGCACTTGGTGATTACGCCGGGCCAAAACAAAAAATACTATCTATCTGGCGCTGTGAATTCCCGAACGGGAGCAATTATTTACTCCGAGGGGAGTTCCAAGAATTCACTCCTTTTTATCGCGATGCTACAGAGGATTTCCGCAGCCTATCGAAAATCGGAAAAAATCCACCTGATCCTGGACAACTATATCATTCACAAATCAAGACAAACGCTTCAATGGCTATCGAAGTACGGTCAACGATTTGTATTCCATTTCTTGCCGCCATACTCCCCCGATGAAAATAAAATCGAACGTCTTTGGAGGCAGTTGCACTCCAATGTTACCCGAAACCATCGGCACGACAAAATAGAAGGCTTGATGGCAGCTGTCCGGGAGTTCCTGAAGGGTGCGGCTCCTTTCCCAGGTAAAAAGGTATCCGTTGCAAAAATGGCAGCGTAACTGAAAGTGTCTCAGGCGTAGTGCAAGCTATTTAGCTCGTCTTTTGTTCGTTCACCTTGTCAACCATGTAGCCAAACTTGAACGGCGTGTAGAAGATTTGGGGGCCCAGCTTTCCAAGAATGGCCGAAACTCCACCAAGCCGTCCTCCAGCGAAGGTTTCGTCAAACCCAATCGGACGCAAAGTCTCCGGGATAAAAGCGGGAAAAAATCCAGTGTCCAAGCTGGACATGACGGTCATTTCCTAAAGCTTGTTGAAAACCCCATTCTGCAAGGACTTCGGCAAGCGCTGGTTGGCGTTACCCCAGTTCTCCCTGAGCAGTTACAATAAATGTTTAATTCTACAAAATCAATGTGTTTTACTATGGCGGTGATTATGAATCAGTTGTATACTGTTATTTAAAGGTATTTAGGAATTACTTTGTTAACAACATTTATGCAAAACAAAAAATCTATTCCATAATTTTTGAC
>JBGTGG010000357.1:0-45262 GCA_041746855.1 Cyclobacteriaceae bacterium
GGATATTGTTGCCAACAAATGCTTTGAATATTCGGGAAGGATATTGGGAATGAAATTGGCAGAAACGGTAGTGCACACAGACCCTGAAGCGATATTTATGTCAGGTGGATTATCCAAAGCTGGGGATTTAATTTTCGAACCGACCATTGCACATATGGAAGCCAACCTGATGCCTTTGTTTCGTGGAAAAGTCAAAATCCTTCCTTCAAAACTTCAAAATCAAGCGGCCCCAATTTTAGGTGCCAGTAGTTTGGTTTGGAATTTTTTGGATATCAAAGCGAAGAAAGAGCTGGCTTAGTTTTAAAGAATTTCTTTATACCCATTCGGTCCAAATCATCATCCCATAAAAAAATTATGTAGGAGATGATCATGATCATGCCGAAATCAACAAGGCTTAACAGTATGGAAATACCCATGTGAAATAGCGTACCGATAGCCAGCATCCATAAACGGGTTCTCTTATACCAAATCAAAAAAGGAAAAAGGATTTCAAAACTTATCACACACCACGCGATACTAAAATTAAGCCACGCTACATCCGGAAAGATTCCCGCCAAATGGGGATTCATCAGGTAATCAATGGAAAGCATATAGTGAATGGCATCACCATCGCGCCAAGCAGGAGAATAAATTTTGTCAACACCTGAAAGAAAATAAATAATGGCAATTTGAATTTTTATGACCAATGAAGCACCATTGAATACCAATCGCTGAAATCCAACCCAACGCTTCCAGACAGGATAGATGCTCAGTCCAATGGCAAGAAAAATCAATGTGACCAACACTATATCCGAACCATTAATGATTGCGTAGTGTACCCGAAAGTAATTGACCGAATACCAAAAGAGAAGAGCACTTATAAAATAGTTTGGCCTCGGAAAATTTATAGCCAACAAGAAAATACCAATCAATAAAAAAAGTATTGGGTTCGAAATGAAGATTTCACCGGGAAGAAAAAACAAATGAATTATTGGTGATATGATTGGTTCAAACACAATTACTTTTCCAATGAGAAGGCTTGCCTTCCAATCCAAAATTATTTTTATAACAAAGTATATATAAACCGCTCGTATGAAAAGCAAATGCATCACCGGGTTCTGGAAACCAGAACTCGCATTGTCCGCTATATTATCAATATATTCACGCCACCTCATTGATAATACTTTTCAAATCCACCAATTGATTTTGTAAAGAGTGTGTCCTTCTTTCCTCTCTCCAGTGATTTCAGCGTATAGGTTACAATAACGGAATCAATTTCCACATCAGGATTTGTATGCACAAAGAAATTCCTAATGGGTATTAGTTGTCCATCCTCCCCTAAGCTATCGGAATGCACATAGAGTTGGCGGCATAAATGTTTTGGCAGACCACTAATCGTGAAACTACTGTAGTCGAGGTAATTGGTATGGTACTGCGTAAATTCTTTCTTCCCTAATTGAGTAACCTCACCCCACTCTTTATTTTTTTCTTTTACAGAAGCATATACTTGCGGAACAACTTTTATCCGATCTTCAGAAAAAAAGGGGCCTGTTAAACCAAAGAGGCGGTAGGCTTTCTCTACTCTTAAATTTGTTAAATAATCTTTGTTCGGATTAAAGATCAGAAAGGAAGCCAACAGAACATGACACAGCAGCGCCACAACAAAAAAATAAGTTACTATGCGATAAAATTTCTGCTCTCTTTTTGTCATTTAATCTTAAAGATAAAACAACTAAAAGGTTTCATCTTTACTGTAAAACTGAAATTTTCGTCAAAACCCACTTCCAATTCTTTCCAGATTAAATCCCTGGCAATGTAAGCTTCACCAGCATCCATGCCCATTTTAGCGATTACCTCCTTCGGCAATCCAATTCTTACCTCTTCAGTCTCATTGTTAAAACCATTTACTATGAGCAATTTTTCTTTGTCAGAGTATCGTACAAATGCATGAACTTGATTACTGAAATTACCCTTTTCAATATTGTAAGCAGTTACATCGATGAAATCACCGTTCACCACTGCATGGCTTTTGGATGCCAATGTTAAAAGATCACGATAGAATAATCGCAACTGCTTTTGCTCCGGTGTTAACAAGGCTCCATCAAATTTTCCATTGTTCATCCAGGCTTGGTGTGCCGGTACTCCCCAATAATCAAAAATAGTGGTCCGTCCATCTTCTCCTTGAAATCCTTCATTGCCCTCTCCCCTTTCACCAACTTCTTGTCCAAAGTAAATCATCACAGGACCTTTGTCGATTGTTGCGCTTATCGTCATTGCTGGTAATGCTTTCCACATATCCCCTGCAAAATTCTTTGAAGCAACGCGTTGCTCATCATGGTTTTCAAGAAAGTGAAGCATGTTGGCATTGATCGATGCAAGTCGGTTTTGAATAGGTGCAATAAATTCTGTACTACCCTTTCCTGATGTCAACAACCGCAGCGTGTCGTACAACTGCACTTTATCGTAGAGAAAATCGAATTGACCATTGCTGATATAATTTTGATATTCATTCGGGTTATAGATTTCGGCTATAAAAATAATAGCAGGGTTTACTTCTTTAATCTGTGGTATAACCCAATTCCAAAATTCAACAGGGACCATCTCTGCCATATCGCACCGAAAGCCATCCACACCTTTTGCAGTCCAAAACAAAAGAATGCCTTTCATTTTCAACCACGTGGAAGGAATCTGATCAAAGTGTGGTGTGTCTTCTTCTTGCAGGTCAACGCCATAATTTAGTTTCACGGTTTCATACCAATCATTGATATTAGGAGAGGCCGTAAAAACATTATTGCCGGTAGCCTTAACCGGGCGTTCAAGAAACTTTCCATCGCGTGTTGGCCCACCTGCACCCGCTTCAATTCCTCGCGGAACTTTAAATGCTTCACCAATTAAGTAATAAAAATTATTGTTTGGATGAAAGGTTGCTGTAGTATCATCCTGCGCACCAAAATCTTCTACACCATCCGGTTTCACATCTGAATGATATAAACGCGCCACATGGTTGGGAACAAAATCAATAATTACTTTCAATTGGTTGGCATGCGTGCGGTTGATCAGTTGTTCAAACTCTACCATTCGCTCTGAAACCACAGTGGCCAAATCCGGATTAACATCATAGTAATCCTTAATCGCATATGGTGAACCGGCCAGTCCTTTAACAACATCCGCATCATCCAAGGGAATTCCATGCGCTGTGTAGTCGGATTGTGTTGCATGTTCCAACACACCTGTATACCACACGTGGGTTACTCCCAACTCTTTTATTCCCTGAAGTGCAACATTGCTGATGTCATTGAATTTCCCAACACCATTTTCCTGCAGGGTTCCGTACGTTTTATTTGTTGCGTTGGTATTCCCAAACAAGCGTGTCATTACCTGATAAATAATAAGTTTCTGTTCGGGCTCATCCACAACCGGTAATGGAGGTATCCTTTCCTTTTCTTGCGAACATGCAGCGAACAGGAAAAACAGAAATAAAAATCTCAGGTAATTCATGCAATACAATTAAACAGCTACAAAATCCTCTTCAGATTTTCGATACTATTTTTTACACTATCAATGGGCTCACCGGGATACGATTCCTGTTCAACATAAAAGTGTTCTAACCCGGATAGTTCAGCTTGCTCAAAGAGCGCACTAAAATCAATGGAACCGGTTCCGATGTCGGCATCTTTACTTCCATCGATTTTGTCCATATCTTTTACATGCCATTGTTCAAATCTTCCGGGATATTTTTCGAAATATTTTACCGGGTCATGGCCTGCACGCACCACCCAATAGATATCCATTTCCATTCCACAGTTTTTTGGATCAATTTCCGAAAGCATGAGGTCATACGGAATTTGTCCTTCCAGTTCCTGTAATTCAAAGTCATGGTTATGATACCCAAAGCGGACACCCGCGTCATTGCAAACCTCACCCGCTTTGTTTATCTGCTCACACACCTTCTTATAATCATCAATAGTCGCACGATCTTCTGCATTTAGATACGGCAATACCATATAGGATTGATCATGTTTTTGTGCATCTTCAACCGCTCTCTTCCATGTATCACCAGAAATCTGGTCCAAACCATAGTGGCCACTCACCGTCTTCATGCCCAGTCCATTTACAAACTCAATGAATTCAGGAAAAGGAAGACCAAAAATTTTCCCATCACTATAGCCGTATGTTTCCAGCTCCTGATAACCAAACGATGCCACTTTTTTCAAGACTTCCTTCGGTGCATTCGGAATTGAATCGCGTAAAGTATAAAGTTGCAGACCAACAGGAAATTTACTTTTGCTTTCGCACGAAATCAACTGCGGTAAAAAAAAAGTCGAGGCAGCTACCATGCCTGACTTTTGGATAAATTCTTTTCTGTTCATTTGGTTTTTATCTAGGCTGAAAAATTTCTATTGTTCGGTTTCCCCATCAAGCGACAATACATACCGTGCCATATTCTCCGCATCGGCTTGTGAAATGTCGGTATGGGCATTCATGGGGATTTCACCCCAAACACCGGACCCACCATTGATTATTTTTCCGGCCAACATCTTAACGTTTGCTGTTGTGAAGTCATACTTGGCAGCAACATCAGCATGTGCGGGTCCTACAATTTTATTGGTAGCATGGTGGCAGGTCTTGCAATCTGATTTATCTACCAACGCTTTTCCCACGGCAACCAAGTCTGTTCCCGTATTGTCAGATGATGTGGTGCTTCCATCGTATTCACCATATTCGCTTCCCTCCTTTGCTTCCTCCTTCTTACCTCCGCAAGAAGATAAAAGCAATACACTCATCACACAAATAAAAATTATTCTGGTTTTCATATTCTAATTATTGTTTTGTAAGGTCGGATTAAATGCCCCATAGTTTCCTATATATGGAAAGAATTGATAAGGCCATTTCATATTGGTTGTTAACTAAGTCCTAATATTTTTTTATTCAACTTGGGATTTTTTCCCGCAGCAGCAAAATCATCAAACGCTTTTTCCGTTACGCGGATAATATGGTCTGCAATAAACGGGGCGCCCTCCAACGCGCCTTGTTCAGGATGTTTGATGCAGCACTCCCACTCCATCACTGCCCATCCATCAAATCCATATTGCGAAAGCTTTGAAAAAATGGAAGCAAAATCAATATCGCCATCACCTAATGAGCGGAACCTGCCCGGACGGTTGATCCAATCCTGATAACCACCATAAACACCGCTTTTTCCGGTAGGATTAAATTCAGCATCCTTTACATGGAACATCTTTATGAAGCTGTGATAAAAATCAATGTACTGTAAGTAATCCAGTTGTTGCAATACAAAGTGGCTTGGATCGTATAAAATATTGCAGCGTTTATGTTTGCCTGTTGCTTCCCAAAAACGCTCGAATGTAATCCCATCATGAAGGTCTTCACCGGGGTGGATTTCATAACATACATCAACCCCACTCTTATCGAATGCATTTAGAATTGGAAGCCAACGCTTCGCCAATTCTTTAAACCCATCTTCTACTAATCCGGCTGGCCGTTGTGGCCAGGGATAAACCGTGTGCCACATTAATGAACCAGAGAAAGTCGCATGTGCATTCAATCCTAAATTCCGGCTGGCCTTTGCGGCAAGCTTCAATTGTTCAATCGCCCACTTCGTTCTTTCTTTTGGTTTTCCCTGAACACGCTTCGGTGCAAAACCATCAAACATTTCATTGTATGCTGGATGGACTGCCACCAATTGTCCCTGAAGATGTGTCGACAACTCCGTAATCTCTATACCACATGCTTCAACCGTCTCGCGGTATTCATCTGCATAGTCTTTACTGTTTGCTACTTTTTCAAGATCAATGCACCGGGCATCCCATGTAGGAATTTGAACCCCTTTGTAACCCAGTGAGGCTGACCATTTACAAATCGTTTTTAAATTATCGAAGGGGGCTTCATCCCCCATGAACTGCGCTAAGAAAATTGCGGGTCCTTGAATTGTTTTCGCCATAATAATATAATGAAATTAATATTTAACCTTCGTCCATTTTCGATTTGAGTTCGAAGATTTGATAACCGTATCAATGAATGCCATGCCTCGGATGCCATCTCCAACATCCGGAAAATCAAATTTTGCCGAATTGATTTTCTTTCCTGGTTTGTAGGCTTTAACGGCACGACTAAATGCTAAATAGATATTCGCAAATGCTTCGAGATATCCTTCCGGATGCCCCGCAGGCGTGCGGCAGTTTTGTTTTGCACTATCACTTAAATATCCTTGCCCGGCACGAAGGATTTCTTTTGGCTTATCCAACCATGTCATCAACAAAGAATTCGGCTCCTCTTGACGCCAACGCAGTCCACCTTTCTCACCATATACACGAATGTTCAAGTCATTCTCTTCACCTGCCGCCACTTGGGTAGCAAGCAAAACACCACTTGCTCCATTGGCAAATTTTAAAAGCATCGAACTATCATCATCAAGTCTTCTTCCTTTCACTGTGATATTTAACAAAGCATTGATCTCAGTGATATCCGAACCAGAAATATACTCTGCTAAATTAGCAGCATGTGTTCCGATGTCACCGATGGCACCACCTGCCCCCGACTTTGACGGATCGGTGCGCCAACCGGCTTGCTTGTTTCCTGTTTTTTCAAGGTTGGTAGATAGCCATCCTTGCGGATATTCAACATACACCTTTCTCACTTTTCCAATGGCTCCACTTTTAACAAGCGCTTTCGCCTCTTTCACCATTGGATACCCAGTGTACGTGTGCGTTAATGCGAGCACCAATCCTGTTTTATCAACAATCTTTTTTAATTCCTTTGCTTCTTGTAAGGAAAACGTAATGGGTTTATCCATAATAACATGAAACCCATTTTCAAGCGCCATTTTTGCAGGTGCGAAATGTACGTGGTTCGGAGTAACAATCGAAACGCAATCCATCCGAACATCCTCAGGAAGTTCCTTTTCTTTTAGGATCATCTCCTCAAAGGTTCCATATACCCGCGAAGGGTCTAAAAACAAATCCTGTCCTGTGGATTTTGATTTCTCCGGGCTGCTGCTAAAGGCACCACATACCAATTCGATTTGGCCATCCAATGCTGCAGCTTTTCGGTGAACGGCACCGATAAATGCATCGGAACTTCCACCAATCATGCCCATTCGTAAACGTCTGTTTTTCATCTTAATTTAATTCAAATCTTCAAACCTAAAGATATGAATTTACACAAAAACACTACCCTATTAGCACGCTAAGTTCGTCCTTTTTATGATGATCAATATTTGGCAGGTTCTCCTTTTTTCGGTAACGTTTTCTTAATGAATTCACGGATGTCATCGTTCGCGTTCGCCAAATCTTCAGCACGCAAATACATCATGTGCCCACTACGATAGCCCTTAAAACTCAACCGGTTTTTTAATCTTCCACTCGGATCAAGGTTCCACATCGTATATTTCGCATCGAAATAGGTGGTGGCTCCATCGAAATAACCGGATTGCACCATTACATTCAGATATGGATTTTGCGCCATCGCTTGGCGAAGGTTTTCACCGGTGTTATCACCACTACGATCCCACGGATGTACTGGGCCGAACATGTTGTATTTGATATCGGTCTTATAATTTAAATGTTCGCGCAAATAATAATTGATGGCGGGCGTAAAAGAATGCAACCACGAAGTAAGTTCCGAATTGTAATCCGGACGATCACCACCGGTTTTACTATCAATACCTAAGTAACGTGAATCCAGTCTACCGACTGTGTACCCTTTATCACGGAGCAAATCTTTCCAAAAATAGGCAGTAGATACATCCAGGTTTTGGGAGAGGATTGATGATTCAGAAAGTCCTGAGTAGTACGCCATTTTACCAGCAACCTCTTTTCTTTTCTCCTCCGGTAAGAAACCACCCATTGCAATTGCAGGAAGCAATTCATTGATTGCGTAGGTTTCAACTTCAGGCAACAATTGATCAAGGTCTTTTTGTTGTAATGTCGGGTTCAATGCTTTTTGATACCATGCCGCTGCCGCGAAATACGGCAATCGGTTTGCGATATCAACAGGCCCGTCACGCTCAATTCCCAAGCCTGTGGGTGAAACAAGAATGACGCCATTCAAATACATCCATTGTGCATTTTGCAATTGCAGGGCTAATCCTGAAACGCGTGTTGTGCCATAACTTTCACCGATCAAATACTTTGGTGATGTCCATCGGTTTTTTCGGGTCACAAACGTATTCACCCATTCTGCTAAATATTTAATGTCCGCATTCACGCCAAAGAAATCAGACTTCTTGGCCTCTTTGTCAAGGATTCTTGAATAGCCAGTATTTACGGGATTGACATACACGATATCAGCAATATCTAAAATTGAATGTGGATTTTCTTTTACCCCGTACGGTTGGATCGGATATCCTTCGGAATCAATTTCCAACACCCGTGGTCCTGTGTACGCGATGTGCATCCATACCGAAGCTGATCCCGGGCCACCATTGAAAGAAATCACCAACGGACGTGCCGCACGATCTTTTACACCATCACGTTCATAATAGGTATAGAAAAGAGATGCAACAACTTTTCCTTCCTCATTCCAAACAGGCTGTGTACCAGTGGTGGCGGTGTACGCAAAACGTTGACCCTTTATAGTAACTTCATGTTTGGTAACGACTGCAGATTCAGCTTCCAACTCACGGTTTTGTGCAAGTGCTGAAAAACAAATAAGAAGTGAAAGTGAAAGTGTATAAAAGCGTTTCATACTGGTAGGTTAGGTTTGAAATTGAATTACGGCTCAAATTACCAATAATAAAATTCCAGTCGTTTCCGCTTATGGAAAATCCAAAAAGGGCATAAAAAAACTGGTGCACCCAAACCATAGGCGCACCAGTGTGTTCACTCCAAACTAACCAAACCGTTAGTGTCTAAATTGCATTATTGATTAGATTCTCAAAATATTCCTGACGACCACTGATTTGTTCAGGCTCGCCCGCTTTCAATGCCAAAGAACGCAATTGCTCCAACGACAATTTGCCACGCTCGAATTGCTTGCCTTTGCCGTTGTCGAAAGAACGGTAGCGGTCTTTACGAAGTTTTTGATACTCACCGTCTTTCAGAATTTTATTCGCAGCCAGTAAAGCTCTGGCAAACATGTCCATACCACCAATGTGTGAGTGGAAAATATCTTCCAGGTCGGTTGAATTTCTTCTGGTCTTTGCATCAAAATTGATTCCTCCGGTTTTGAATCCACCCGCTTCCACAATGACCAACATGCACTCAATCAATTCGGTGATGTTGTTCGGAAACTGATCGGTATCCCATCCATTTTGGTAATCACCACGATTGGCATCCATGCTTCCAAGCATTCCTGCATCAGCCGCTACTTGTAATTCATGTTGGAAGGTGTGTTGTGCCAAGGTAGCATGGTTAACTTCAAGATTTAATTTAAAATCAGCCAACAAATCAAACTCTTGTAAAAATCCGATGACCGTTGCGGCATCAAAATCATATTGATGTTTGCTTGGCTCCATTGGTTTTGGCTCAATCAAAAACGTTCCTTTAAAACCAATCTTTCTTCCGTAGTCTCTCGCCATGTGAAGGAACTGTGCCATGTGCTCACGTTCGCGTTTCATATCGGTATTGAGCAAGGATAGATAACCTTCCCTTCCACCCCAGAAAACATAGTTCGCGCCACCCAATGCAACTGTAGCATCCAAAGCATGCTTCACTTGTGATGCCGCATGGCATACCACATCGAAATTTGGATTGGTAGCAGCACCGTTCATGTAGCGCGGATTGGAGAACAAATTTGCAGTTCCCCAAAGTAGTTTCACACCGGATTCTTTCTGCTTTAGTTTTGCATAGTCTACGAGTGTTTGCAAACGCTTTTCTGATTCTTTTAAGGTAGGTGCTTCATCCACCACATCGTAATCGTGAAAGCAATAAAACGGGGCACCCAGTTTGGTAATAAATTCAAATGCTGCATCCATTTTATCTTTCGCACGCTGCACAGGATCCGGGTTAGTCAACCATGGGAAATCTTTAGTGGGTGCACCAAATGGATCACCGCCTGTTCCACAGAAGGTATGCCAGTAAGAGATTGCAAAGCGGAAATATTCTTCCATTGTTTTTTTTCCAACCTTTGCTTTTGGGTTATAGTATTTAAATGCTAGCGGATTGTCCGAATCCTTTCCTTCATATTTAATTCGGGAAATAGTTTTAAAATACTTTTCGTTTCCGATGGTAACCTTCATAATCAATCAATTAGTTTAATAGTTGTTTATTCAATACTTTCTTCCAATTCTCATACGCTTTAAAATACTCATCCTTCTTGGCAGGGTCTGGAACATATTTTTTTAAAACGGCCAGTCCATCAAAAGCTTCTTCTACAGTTTTAAAATAGCCAAGCCCTACACCGGCACCCCGGGCAGCGCCTTGCGCACCGTCCGTGTTTACTAATTCAATAGTAGCGCCTGTTATGTTGCAAAACGTTTCACAGAAAACATCACTCAAGAACATATTCGCCTGACCTGCGCGGATTGTCTTTGCTTTAATCTTGATGCTGTTCAGGATTTCAAATCCATACGCAATTGAAAAAACAATCCCTTCTTGCACGGCCCTGCAAAGATGCGCATTGGTGTGGCGGTTCAGGTTTAATCCTTGAAAACTTGCGTTAAGATTTTGGTTTTCAAGCATGCGTTCGGCACCATTTCCAAAGGGTAAAACCGAAAGACCATCAGAACCAATTGGAGCACTTTCTGCAAGGTCATTCATCTCTTGATAAGAAAGCATGTTTCCGTTTACCGATAGTGTTTTCCGCAGCCAGCTATTTAAAATACCGGTTCCGTTTACACACAGCAAAACCCCATACCGATGATCGGATGCTGTATCGTTTACGTGGATAAATGTATTGACCCGCGACAAAACATCTGCCGTAGGTTTATCGACTATTCCATAGATGACCCCGGATGTTCCTGCGGTAGCCGCGATCTCTCCCGGGTTTAATACTTTTAATGAAAATGCATTGTTGGGTTGATCGCCTGCCCGATACGTTATTGGAGTGCCGGGTTTCAAGCCTAAAAATCCTGCTGCTTTTTCCGTGAGTTTTCCTTGTTCTGCAAAAGTGGGTACAACTTCCGGAATTAAACTTTTATCAATACCATAATATTCCAACAATTCATCAGGCACATTCCCGGATTCGTAATCCCATAACATCCCTTCTGAAAGCCCCGAAGCAGTGGTGTTGATATGATCGGTCATTCGCATGGCCAGGTAATCGCCTGGAAGCATCATCTTGTGGATACGCGCATAAACCGAAGGTTCATTTTCTTTCACCCATTTTAATTTTGACGCTGTAAAATTCCCTGGTGAATTTAATAGCCTGTTCATGCAATACTTTTCGCCCAATTGCCGGTAGGCATCTTGTCCAATTTCTACTGCCCGGCTATCGCACCAGATGATGCTTGGCCGCAACAAGTTTCGATTTGAATCCACTAGCACCAAGCCGTGCATCTGATAGGCAATTCCAATCGCTTTGATGGCGTGCGGATCAACCTTAAAGCCTTTCAGCACACCTTGTGTTGCCAAGATTGCATTCAACCACCAAACTTCAGGATCTTGTTCTGCCCAACCATTCTGCGGACTGGAGATTTCCATTTCAACAGCCGGGGAAATAAAGGATGATACTGTCTTACCTGTAGCGGCTTCAATCAATGAAACTTTGATGGAAGAACTCCCTAAATCGTATCCTAAAAAATAATCCATGGTGCAAAGTAATACTTATAGTCATTCTGACCAAAAAGTAGGCGCGAATCTTTTCTAACAGGACTTCTTATCAATTAACCTTCTTAAGGGTTTTCAATTTGGATACAATAAAATATCCAAGTGAAAAATATATTTTAACGCGTTAGCAAAGCAGCTCCAAGAACTCCGGCACTATCCCCCAGATAAGGTTTTACAATTGGCGTTTCTAATTCAGGGTTGAAGACATGTTGCCGAACAGCTTCCACACCCAAATCATATAAAAAATCTACATTGCCAACTCCACCACCAATGATCACGACATCAGGATCAAGGATGTTGATCACTGTGCTCAATCCCAAACCAAAGTATTTGACAAGCCGCTGGATAGCTTTTTGTGCTGTAGGGTCTACTTTGGATTCTGCCAGGGCCGCAATTTCTTTAAAGGATTTTCGGTTTCCCGTAAATTGATAATAATACCTTTCTAATGCTTTTCCCGAAATAATGGTTTCCACGCATCCTATTTTGCCGCAATAACACTTTCCTCCGGATTCATCGAGATAGTTATGACCCCATTCGCCCGCAATTCCCTGCTTTCCTGAGATTATTTTTCCATCGATGACGATGCCGCCACCAACACCAGTACCCATGATAACACCAAAAATGTTGCGTGCTTCTGGATATTCTTCTTTTACCACCCCCATCAACGTTTCGGCAAGGGCAAAACAATTCGCATCATTTTCCAGAACGATCGTAGTGCCTAATAATTTTTCTAAATCCTCCTTTAATGGTTTCCCATTGATACAGGTAGTATTGCTATTCTTGATACAGCGCGTAACCGGATCGAGGCTTCCCGGTGCTGAGATGCCGAGCTTGTCGGGCATTTCCCCTGCAACTTCCTTCATTTGGCTGACGAGTAGGGCCACCTGATTAAGAATATGTTCATATCCCTTTTCAGCTTCTGTTGGCACACGCTCGCGAAACAACGGATCACCTTTTAAAGTAGATTTCATCAGCACCCCTTCAATCTTGGTACCTCCTAAATCGATGCCCCATAAAATTTTTCCAAGCTTTTTAGTCATACCTCTTTGCGCCTTCTGTCGAATCCCGCAAAATAGTGAATTCAATTAAATTTTACCGATTGTTGATTGCCTTAAACTGCGTGGCAGAGCGAATGGCATTTTGGAGCTGTTCCCGCTCCTTTTCATAGTGGAGTTCATCCCATTTGTAGTGGCCTTTAAACGTCAACGAAATTGGCTCGACCAGCATTTTCGTTCTATTGATATCAAAAAAGAGCATTCCCGTGCGCCTGATGAAAAAGTCAACCAGGGTCAGTGCCATTTCAAAATGGATGCAATACCATGCTTCGGCTTTGGCAAGTGATTCCGAATTGAATGCCGGAAAAGTTTGTTCGAGATGATCGAGGATAACCGTTGTATTTTTACCATAGTTGTAGACCAGGTAGCGGGCATACTTTTCAAGATTGTGGTGCTTGAGCCGTACCGTTATTTCCTCCAGATAACCCCTTACCTCAATGGGTTCATCAAAATCAGCACCTACTAATTTTAAGTTTTTCGTATTGCATTCTTGCAACGTCAACGCTTTAAAATGTTTTTCAATTACCAGGTCCACAATCCTTTCGGCCATCTTCCGGTACCCGGTAAGCTTGCCCCCGGCAATGGAGAGCAGCCCGCTTTGCGATTCGAATATTTCGTCTTTTCTAGAGAGTTCAGAAGGCGATTTTCCTTCTTCATGGATTAACGGTCGCAACCCCGCCCAGCTGGATTGAATATCCTCCATCTGTAAATTAACATCGGGAAAAGATTCATTCACACCATTGATCAGGTACACAACATCTTCTGTTGTTGCATGTACTTCATCTTTATCATCATTATAGTTTGTATCGGTGGTGCCAATGTAGGTGATATCATTTCTGGGGATGGCGAAGATCATCCGGCCATCAGGGATGTCAAAATAAATGGATTGCTGTACGGGGAATTTTGAACGCTCCACGACAATATGTACTCCTTTCGTAAGGCGTAAAGTTTTTCCTTTTTTTGAGCCATCCAGTTCGCGAAGGTCATCAACCCAAGGCCCGGTTGCGTTAACAACAACCTTTGCTTTTACCTCGAAATCATCGTTGGTAAAAAAATCATGGGCTACTGCTCCCGCTATTTTTTTATTCTGGATTTGAAAGTCTTTTACCTGGACATAGTTCAGAATATCACAGCCTTGTTCCACGGCCTTTTTGATAATCTCGATAGTAAGCCGGGCATCATCGGTCCGATATTCAGCATAAAGTCCCCCGCCTTTTACATCCTTTGGATCGAGCAAGGGTTCCGCATTTATGGTTTGATTTCTGGTCAGCATTTTTCGTTGGTCGGCCTCCTCAACGCCTGCCAGCCAATCGTAAAGTTTTAAACCAAGGGAGGTGAGAATACTGCCAAACCCACGCTTATCCCGCAAGGGCAACAGCATCTTTTCAGCAATAACCAGATGAGGTGCAAGCTTGTGCAGAATGGCGCGTTCACTTCCAACTTCTTTTACAAGTCCAAACTCCAATTGCTTTAAATACCGAAGGCCGCCATGGATTAATTTGGTAGAGCGGCTGCTGGTGCCAAAGGCGAAATCACTTTTCTCAAGCAGCGCTGTTTTTAATCCTCTTGATGCGGCATCCAGTGCAATGCCTGCTCCGGTAATTCCACCACCGATAATCAGTAAATCATAGTGCGTACTCGTAAGTCTTGTTTTAATTTCTGGCCGTTGGAGAAATGAGAATTTCATTCCACCCAACCTTTTGTGCGTTCGATCGCTTTCAACCAATCCGCATAGAGTTTTTCCCGGTTCACCTTTTCCATTTCAGGTTTGAAAAGTTTATCGATTTTCCTGTTTTGCAGGATGTCTTCTTTCTTCCAAAGCCCAACCTGAATCCCTGCTAAATATGCCGCACCATAAGCTGTTGATTCAACGAGTGTTGGGCGCTCTACTTCAACATCCAGTATATCTGCCTGAAACTGCATCAGCATATTATTGGCCGATGCACCTCCGTCCACTTTCAGCATTTTGATGTCTAGCTTTGAATCCTTTTTCATGGCCTCCAGCACATCTTTAGTCTGGTAAGCCATCGATTCAAGTGTGGCTTTAATAACGTGATCTTTGCCTGTATCGCGGGTTAAGCCAAAGATGGCACCGCGTGCATACATATCCCAATAGGGTGCTCCTAATCCCGCGAAAGCAGGAACAACATACACTTCATTATGCCCGACTGCCTTCATGGCGAAATATTCGGAATCCTGTGACTGATCGATCAGATGTAAGCCATCACGAAGCCACTGAACGGCCGCTCCGGCAATAAAAACACTTCCTTCCAACGCATACTCCACTTTACCATCCAATCCCCAGGCGATGGTGGTAATCAGGCCATGATCGGAAAGCTTTAAGTCTGTTCCGGTGTTCATCAACATAAAACAACCTGTACCATAGGTGTTCTTAACTTCGCCCGGCTCAAAACATGCTTGTCCGAACAAAGCGGCTTGTTGATCACCGGCAATACCACCAATAGGAATCGCAGTTCCTTCATGAACCCACTCACCAAAATGAGCAGCCGATGGTTTTACCTCCGGCAATAGAGAATTCGGAATATCCAGTTCAGTCAATAGTTTTTCATCCCATGCTAATGCTTTGATATTGTACAACATGGTACGGGAAGCATTCGAGTAATCGGTGCAATGTGATTTTCCACCTGTTAAATTCCATACAAGCCAGCTGTCGATTGTTCCGAAAAGTAAATCTCCTTTTTCAGCTTTTGCCCTTGCTCCTTCTACATTGTCTAATATCCATTTGATTTTGGTACCCGAAAAGTAGGAGTCTATTACTAATCCTGTATTGTTCTTTACATAGTCTGACAATCCTCTCGACTTCAAATCTTCACAGATATCTGCGGTCCGTTTGTCTTGCCAGACGATTGCATTGTAAATCGGTTCCCCGGATTTTTTGTCCCATACAACAGTCGTCTCGCGTTGGTTGGTGATGCCAATTCCTTTTATGTCTTTTATCGATACTTTGCTTTCGCGGATCACTTTTAAAAGCGTCTCCATCTGTGTGGATAAAATCTCCATCGGGTCATGTTCCACCCACCCTGAAGAAGGAAAGATTTGGGTGAACTCTTGTTGGGCAACGGCAACCATTTCAGCTTTCTCATTAAACAAGATGGTGCGGGAGCTTGTTGTTCCTTGGTCGAGCGCGATGATGAATGAGGCCATATAAATTAATTAAATAAACTCAAGTAAACCATTGCTCCCAGCAAACCACCGATGATTGGACCTACAATCGGTATCCAGGCATACGACCAATCCGATTTCCCTTTTCCTTCTATTGGCAAAATATAGTGGGCGATCCGTGGGCCAAAATCCCGGGCAGGGTTAATGGCAAATCCGGTTGTTCCGCCAAGTGAAAGTCCAATGGCGATAATCAACAATCCCACCACCAATGGGTTGAGTCCTTCGGCAAATTTGTTAGCACCTATGAAAAGTAAGCCCAGTACCAACACCGCTGTGGCCAGGATTTCATTTACTAAATTTGAAAACACATTACGGATGGCAGGAATCGTGCTGAAGACTGCCAGTTTACTGGTTTGATTTTCGGTCTGCCGGAAATGTTGGAAGTAATGGACCCAAACCAGGACAGCACCTGTAAACGCACCGCCAATTTGTGCAAGGACGTATCCTGCCACTCGATCCCAGGGAAAATCACCTGCATAGGCAAGTGCGATTGTAACGGCAGGATTAATGTGTGCCCCGCTGATATTCCCCACAGCAAAGACCGTCAGTGTTACGGCCAGCCCCCATCCAATTACGATGGTCAACCATCCGGCATTTTCAGAGATTGATCCACGCAGCAAAGTACCCGCTACAATTCCATTGCCCAATAAAATCAGAATAAGTGTGCCGAGGAATTCGGCAAGATATACGTTCATATACGTTGAGTCTGGTTGACCTTTGAAAGATAAACGTAATCATTGGGAAATCAAATCTCACGAAAACAGGTAGCATCAAAAATCATCTGTGCAATTGTGTCGAATGAAAAGAAGGCATTTCATGGCACGTTCGTAGGCGACACGATTAATTATAAATTCACACCACGGGTTGCACCCGTGGCTACAAATATATCGCTCCTACGGAGCTTTGCTCGCTTAGCAGTGAAAAAACTACTTCAATTCCAGAATTAAAATTTCATTGGCACCGATTGACAGCGATTCAATGGAGGCGAATTCTTTTTTGGTAAGCACATCAGCTGCGCTTTTATACCTGGAAGTGATTTCAGCGAAGCGTTCTGTTTTCACATTTACTTCTTTCGAACTTCCATTGATCATTACCATCACCGCGCGATCTTTATCATGACGGAAGTAGACATACACATCATCCTCCGGAACAAAGTGCGTGAGCTTACCGGAGTGGATCAACTCCTCTCCTTTTCGCCAGTTCAAAAGAGTGCGCATAAAATCGAAAGCCTCGTTTTGTTCTTCGGTTCTGCCTGCGGCTGTAAATGCATTTTGGGCATCGCCTGGCCACCCACCGGGAAAATCTTTTCGAACATCGGGATGGGATGCTGCATCACCATCCATCAACAGCTCGGTTCCATAATACAACTGCGGAATGCCACGGGTTGTTAGAAGAAAACCAATCCCCTGTTTGAATTTTTTGAGATCACGCTTCACCAAAAGAAAGAAGCGGGTCATATCGTGGTTATCGACAAACGTCAGGTTATGATTGGCATCGGGATAAATAAAATCCTGGCTAAGAACATTGTATAATTTGTTCACGCCTGTTTCCCATCCTGAATCTTCGGTCAGTGTCTGTGCGATGGCAAAGCATAGTGGAAAATCCGTAACGGAAGGCAGTGCGGGTTTGTAGCCATCTTTATTATCGACACCCTTTTGCCAATACGCGATGTGCGGAATGCTTCCCATCCAAACTTCGCCAACTATATAGAAGGAAGGATACTCCTTGACTAAAGCATTGATCCAATCGGATATAAAATTTTTATCCGGATACGGATGTGTATCTTGTCGGATTCCATCAATGCCTGCAAACTCAACCCACCAGATTGAATTTTGAATCAGGTATTTAGCAAACAACGGGTTTGATTGATTGATATCGGGCATATCTTTTACAAACCAGCCGTTGCTCATTTTTACAGAATCAGCGGAAGATTTGTAAGGGTCAGATATCACATGTGCACGGAAACTCGTTTGTACATAGTCTGGATAATAATGGATCCAATCTTTTGTCGGCATGTCCTTCATAAACCAATGGCCCAAACCAATGTGGTTCATCACCATGTCCTGAATTATTTTGATACCTTTTTGATGGGAGCTTTCTATAAACTTTTTATACGTCTCGTTTGATCCGAACCTGCGATCTACATTGTATAAGTCTGTAATCGCATACCCATGATAACTTCCTTTCTCCTGATTGTTTTCCAACACCGGGTTTAACCACAAAGCCGTTACACCTAAATCTTCAATGTAATCAAGATGGTCGTTTATTCCTTTGATATCACCGCCATGTCTTCCAAACGGTTTATCACGTTCCAGGCCTTCATGCATGCCTTTAATGTTGTCGTTGGTTGGATCACCATTGGCAAAGCGATCGGGCATGATCAGGTACACCACATCCGCTGAAGTTACACCCTGTGCCTTTGTTTTGTTTTCCCTTTCCTTCAATGTGTACGCATACTTCAACTTCTTCTTCCCTTCCGTGAATAAAAAAGGAAGTATTCCGGCCTTTGCACTGGCGATGTCCAGCGTTACAAAAATGAAGTGTGGGTTTTCAGGGATTGTTACTTCTTTAATTTTTACACCCGGATAATCCAGGGATACTTTATAATTAGTGAAATCAGCGGTTTCGTTATGAAACATAATTTGAAGTTCAGTCTCCTTCATTCCCGCCCACCAAAAAGGTGGCTCCACATGGCTGAACGTGATGTCTTTCTGTGCGAACAAATTGGTAGAGAGTATCGAAACAAGTAAAAAAGAAATGAAGTATAATTTACGCATGTTACTCTTTTATTAGTTTGGTTCGAATAAAACCCTTTTTGGTTTGGATTTCTATGATGTAAAGTCCGGAAGAAATTCCTTCGGTACTCCACATTGTATTCTCCACTTTAGCAGGGGTAATTCTTTTTCCTCCCATTCCATAAAGTTGCAAAGACAAGATAGGTTCCTCCACTTGAACAGAGAAAAATTCTTTTGATGGATTCGGATAAACAACAACATTATTCACCAATGAATATTCATCATCAATACCAGTAATTAAATTCTCGATTGGAAAGTCTGTATAAATTTTATACTCTCCGGGCTTTAGCGAAATCGTTTGGCTTGTGGAGGTAACATTCAGTGCTTGTCCGTATGCGTAGTAATCATACCAGGTGCCGGTGTGTGGAAAATTCAATGTAGCGTTTGCATTGGCAAGTTCAAAATTGACAACCACCTGCACGTTCATCTCATTTTCATTTGTGGGAGTTTCAGTGTAAGGAGTATTCTTTATGGTTGCTTGTTTGATCAGTGAAGTTGAGTTCGCTAAAGTAGCATTACCGGAAGCGAAAACCGGATAGGTATTGCGCAAGCGAAGAAGGTCTGCGGTATGCGTAAAAAGGCTCGCATGTTGAAAGTCTTCCAGATAACTCCACGGGAGAGGTTTTGCCGAAAGTCGACAATCGCCTTGGCCACCTTCATCGCCTGGGGGATTTACGGAACCATCCGTACAGGTATTGATACTTTTGTCGTAGCCAAGCTCACCAAATTGCCAAAGCATTTTTGGACCTGGCAAGCTGTAAAATAATGTGTGGGCAGCTTTTATGCGATTCAGTGCAGTCGCTCGATCTTTCGTTGAATAGGATCCCAACGTATTCCCAAACATTAAATTCTTATACATTAATCGCTCTTCATCGTGGCTTTCAATATACCCCACAACATGCGGAACCGACCAACCGCGATTGTTGTGCAAAATCCAACTCACATCACTGGGGTAACCCATTGTGTTTTCATTAAAGGCATGGTTCAAATTTCCCCACAGCATCATTCCTTTTCCTTCGTTGGCACGGTACTCTGCCAATTCTTTTTCTTCTGAATTAGCGGCAAAGTGCTCAAGGATAACATAAGTATCCGGGTGGTTGGACCAGATTTTATCTGCCATGCGTTTTAATAACGCAATTCTGGAAGCATCATAATTGCTCCAATTGCCCACGTTGTTGGGATTATTCATTTGCGTAAAACCTTTGGATAAGTCAAACCGAAATCCATCCACTTTATATTCGTTGAGCCAGTAGTGATTGATCGTATCCAAATACGCTTTTGTATATGCGCTCTCATGGTTCATGTCATAGAACACATTGAACGGATGGGTTGGATTGCGATTGAACCACGGATTATCGGCCGTAGGTTTTCCATATTCTCCATCCACGTCAAACTCAAAGTACATCAATGCATACGGGTTGGGTAAATCTTGATGGTTTAAAGCAATGTCAAGAATAATGGCGATGCCGCGTTTGTGCGCTTCGTCAATAAATTCTTTTAGTTTATTTTTCGTGCCGTAATATTTATCGGGAGCCAACATAAAAGCCGGGTTATAGCCCCACCCATCATTACCATTAAATTCCATGACCGGCATTAACTCAATGGCATTAACACCAAGCCTTTGAAAATAAGAAAGTGTGTCGATCAGGTTTTGATAATTACGATTGTTCGAATCAAAAAAATCGCGTACCAATAATTCATACACTACTAGTTTTTCCTTTGCCGGACGTTCATAATCAACAGCCTCCCATACATACGGTGTTTGGTCAGTCTGAAGCACAGCTACCCGATTAAAATACCAATCCGACTGCAAAGCTTCAGCAGGAAATGGTTTTAGGTTTGGATAAGTAGAAGGAGGAATGTATTGATCATCAGGATCAAGGATTTTATCCGCATACGGATCGGCAATGAACAGCTCCTCATCTACCAGATATTGAAAAGCATATTCCTCACCTGCGGTTAACCCCGTCAGCTCAAGCCAAAAATATTCGCCATCGCGTTTCATATGGAACTCAGGAAGGAAATCCCAATCATTGAAATCGCCACGCAAATACACGGAAGTTTTTAATGGCGCCAATAGACATAACGTTGCCTTTGTTGGATCGTCATGATAATTGATGCCGGGGATGATGCCCGCGGGTCGCGGTGATTCTATCGAAGGCGTACTGAGGATATACTTAAATGTGATGGTAGAATCATTCTCTGCATTTTCAACCGCTAAACTAACATCATGTATTCCGGATGACTGAGGAATTGAATACGAAAAGGAGTACTCTGTAATAGACGCTTGTTGATTAACCGGTACTCCGGCCACGGACAAGGTAAAGGTGGCAATCTCGGATGAGGTAGCCTCAACCAACAGATTGTCCTCTGGATTTACGAACACAGGGTTTGCCGTTGGCGATACCAACTCAACGAGAAAGCAGGTTGCCAGGGGTGTCATGGTAGCAACAAAATCCGTGGATTGGCCACCCCCCCAATCACTGGCTTTGATTAAAATCCCTAGTTGGGTTTCCAAACAAATAGGTTGAACGAAAAAGTCTTGTGGTTTAAACGTAATTCTAAAAAGTGTTTTTCCGTCCTCTACAACCTTCGTAAACTTTGCAGGATCTGCAGTGGCTGTAGCGGGATTTAGATTAAATCGCGCATCAATATTTTTTCCTGGTATCCACACCCACGCCCAGGCGTTTGTTAGAGAGGCTAATGTTGTACCGGTGACATCATAGGTTACGGTGATATTATCACTTGGTTGAAATGAGGCGGGGGAAATGGTTGGATTAATGGTTACTTTCTGAGCAACACTTTGCAACACAACAAAAGTCAAGGCAATAAGGAATAAAATTCTTTTCATAAAGTCAATTAATTCTAAAAAGACAACCATCATAAACTTGAAGGTCAAAGAAATCCTGATGTTCATAAAAAAATTAAAAGATCAGGGAATTTTCCCTGATCTTTTAATCAGTAAACTGAATACTATCAATTTAGTGTTACAACTTTGGTTACTAAATTTACTTTAATAGTTCTCGAACCACTTGTACCAATATATCTCAGGTTACTGTCACCATCGGCAGCATTTTCAAAATCTGAATCAACCGTTGTGAAGTATGGGAAGCTATAGGAAACAGGTCCCCAATTCGCTTGTGCAAAAAACCTAAACGCTTCGTTGTTAACAAAGTTAGCAGTAGCTTGGTAAGTATCAATTGCAATGTAATCCATTTTAACAGGTGTACCCGGATCCCAATTCCATCCATTAAGTGCTCCACCTGTCATAAATAATGGTGGAACAAGTGTAACGGTCAGATTGTTGATGTCTACAATAACCGTTTGAGTACCCGATGTACCTGTGTATCTAAAATTCAAATCATCATCATTTGCATTTTCGAATATCGGGTCAACGGTCGCGAAGAAAGGATAGCTGTAAGAATCCGGGCCCCAATTTGCCTGTGGGAAAAAGCGAAAGGTTCCCCCGTTCACAAAGTTTGCCGTTCCGAAGAATACACCAGGTCTAACGTATGTCATTTTTACGCTAACTCCACTTCCCGGTTGATCCCAGCCGCCAACACCAGCTCCCGTCATATACATTAGCGGCTCAGTCGTGGCAGTAGCCTCAACAGTTTTTGCGGTTAAATCAACTTTCACCAAGTACCAACCGGTTGCTCCCACTACCTGAAAATTACTATCGTCATCATTTGCATTCTCTAAAACAGCTGAGACAGAAGTGAAATAAGGATAGCTGTAAGAAGTTGGCCCCCAATCAAGTTGTTCAAAAAAGCGGAAAGCTTGCCCGGTTGTTAAGTATGCAATCTGTTCGTATTTCTTAAATTGAGGACTAGGCCATTCCACTGCATTATCAGGCCAAGGTCCCCAGCCCTTTAGTGCTGCTCCCATTCCCCAAATCGAAGGGAAACTAGTAGCGTACGGTGTAACCGCTGCTGTTCTATTATTTGAAAAAACAGGTAATACATTAGCACTGACAACCGATACAACCCTGAACTCCATATCTGCAGGTTCAAAGGGATTTAATCCCAATGCCAGCATACCATCGTTCATGGTCTTAACGGTCACATCAGCAGTCAAATTTCGCGTTTGCATCAATTCAAAAGCATCCGCAAAATTATTTCCTGCTTTATCCATTTCCAGTGTATAGACCACACCTGCATCAAATCCAAAATCTGGGGATGTCCATGAGAAGCTTTCAGC
The DNA here is from genome assembly GCA_041746855.1 of Cyclobacteriaceae bacterium. GTDB lineage: Bacteria > Bacteroidota > Bacteroidia > Cytophagales > Cyclobacteriaceae > JBGTGG01. The sequence goes on from JBGTGG010000357.1 coordinate 22,939, forward strand.
AACTTCCGATGCATCTTCAAATGTAAGTTCAAATCCATCAGCAGAAAGTTCTTCCAGCGAGTTTGGAACCACCGTCTCGTTTATTTTTATCGTTTCTAATTCGTCACATGCAACGTGCATAAAAGCACCAATCAGCAGCATGGACCATATCAATATTCGCTTTATCATAGTAGTCATTGTTATGAGTAAATTAATAACCAGGATTTTGAACCAACGTAGGATTGGTTGCTAAGTCAGCTGCTGGAATAGGGAAAATCTTCATGTGCTCCGGAATGCTTCTTCCTTCAGGCACACCACCCTTCCAATCCCAGATATACGCGCTACCTGTAAACTTCCCAAAACGGATCAAGTCCGTACGTCTATGACCTTCCCAATATAATTCGCGTCCACGCTCATCAAGAATAAAATCCAATGTCAGATCACTAATAGTAATATCACCGATCGCGGTATCGCCAGATCGATTGCGTAGTGCATTCACGTACGACACTGCTGTTGAAGTTGAACCTGTAGTCCCACCGCGCAAAACTGCTTCCGCATACATCAAGTAAGCATCCGCTAAACGAAACAGCGGAAAATCAGTATCAACAAAACCAGTCGCATCATTAACAGGAGTTGCTCCAGTAGATGTTACATTTCGGAATTTAAAAACCCCGTAACCATGCGTTGAGTTGTTGGGTTCCGTTATATCTCGATCCTGACCTTTATCTTCTTTTGCGAAAATCCCTCTGTAGTCTGTCGGATTGGAATCAAATAAACTGACAAACGCAGAGCGTGTCCGTAAACCACCCCAACCACCATTGCCAGAATTTCCACGGATCATTACCCAGACACCGTCATACGCTTGTGAATTTGCACCATCATTGTTGAAGGTGAAAATCATCTCCGGACTGGTATGGTTATCTGCCACGAAGTTGTTCAAGTATTTTGGGGCAAGCGAATAGCCGCCTTCAATTACTTTTGTCAATTCGGTAATCACATCATTGTAAAAATTCCGACCTGCGTATTGTGGGGGAATAGAAGGTGCCAAAAATACCTCGGCATTCAAATACAACTTTGCCAACAACATGGATGCAGCTCCTTTGTCAGCCCTACCATATTCAAATCTCGGCTCTCCCAAGGTTGGGTAAATTGCCAATAGCTCCTCTTCCACATACTGGAAAATCTCTGTACGTGTGCGTTGTGTAGGAAGAAACGCTCCCGGCAAATCAGCTTCAGTAACTACCGGCATATTACCATATAAATTCATACCATAGTAATATCCCAATGCACGTAAAAAACGCGCCTCTGCTTGAAACCTCACAAGTTCTGGATCAGATTGTCCCTCGGTTGCACGAATGAATTCGTTAATGATTACCATGGAGGCCATCAAACGTCCAAACAAAGCTGTAGGAATACCATCAGATGCCAACCAACTATTAAAATACAGGTTTGAAATCGTTCCTTCTGCATCATTGGGATAAGACCAAATCGCTTCATCAGTTGTTAGTTCTTCCAAATTCCACATTGAACGTGTAAAACAACTAAAACCCTCATCCACACCCGAAACATCTGGTTGTCCGGCTGGGCCTTGTTGACCTGTTAGGATAAAAAGTGCATACAATTTTGCAAGACCTTGTTTATATGCTCCTGGGCTGTTGTATACTGTCTTCCCTGTAACTAGATTAGAATCAATTGGAATAATATCCAAATCCCCAATACAAGAGGCCATGACAAGCATTAAGCTTGCAAAAGTCAATTGAAGTATTTTTTTTATATTCATAATGTCGCTTATTAATTTTTAAAAATCCAGGCTAATTCCCAACAAGAAAACGCGTGGTCTTGGATAAACTGTATTATCAATACCGCCATTCACCTCAGGGTCAATACCTTCATACTTAGTAACTACAAATGCATTTTGAACGGTGAGGCTAAACCTTGCCTTTAATTTATTCGAAAACAAATTATCAGCGGAGTATCCTAAACTCATATTGTCCATCTTGAAGAAGGAAGCATCCTGCACATAAAAATCAGAGAGTTGTTGTTGACTATTAAATCCAGTCTCTAGAACAGCTGTAGGTACATTACTAAAGAATGAATTAGCATAAACGTTGTTTAGGAAAGCTCGACCCGCGACCGCATTATTGTATACATAATTGCCCAGACTCAAACGACTGGAAAATGAAAAATCAAACTTCTTGTAATTAAAACGCGAGTTGAGTCCAATCAGATAATCAGCAATAGGATGTTCAGGTCTGTACTTGTTATTGTTGTTTGAAGAAACAACGGAGGACTCACCAGACCTATTGACATATAATCCTTCAATTGGCATTCCATCAGCCCCGTATACTTGTTGCAGCACCCAAAATGAATTAGACGGAAATCCCACTTGTTGATTCTGAATAAATTGACCAACACCAACACTTCCAGCGGGAACACCAGTATAAGAAGGATCATCAACCAATAAAAGTTTTGTGATTTTATTGACATTGTGGGTAAAATTCATGCCTAGGTTCCATGTAAAATCTCCAGTGGTTATTGGAATTGCATTCAATGAAATTTCAATCCCCTTGTTTTCTAAATCACCGACATTTGTTGTAACGAAGTTAGAAAAGTTGGTACCACTAGCAACCTGAATATAATTTAGCAAATCATAGGTTTTACGATTGTAAACATCCACCGTACCTGTTAACCTATTATTAAAAAAACCAAAATCAAGTCCTACGTTTACAGTGGTAGTTGTTTCCCATTTAATTCCTGGAACATATGCATCTGGGCGAAGAGTCGGATAGAACGTATTGCCCAATTGATATTGGGCTGTTGCTGTTGACGTTCTGTAAATAGCCTGGCCCGGATAGAAATTTGATTCAAGGTCTTGTTGGCCAGTCTCACCATATCCCACTCTTAGCTTTAATTCTGTTAACTTATTTGCATTGGCAAGAAAGGCTTCATCCTTGATCCTCCATGCTGCGGAAACTGCCGGGAATAATCCCCATGGATCATTGAAACGTGATGAACCATCGTAACGTGCTGTTGCTGTAATAATATATTTATCCAGAAATGAATATTGTGCTCTTCCAAAAAATGAAAGAAGATAATATTCACCTAGCAAAGGTGCCGGAACATCTATAATAGATTCATCAGCCCTTCGATTAACAGACTCACTTTGGCGATAAAAGTATTGCCAACTGTAACCACCTGTTACATCAAACTTATGATCTCCTAAATTTTTATTATAATTTAAATAGAAATCCAATAATCTAGACTTGTTGTTTGCTGAATAAGTATTTGCTCTACCGTTTAGAATAGTTCCCGCATCCGTTACAACTCTTGTGAAATCAGCAGTTGTGGGTGCGTTGTTATGTCCCTCACTACTCTGATAATCCATACCCACATTTAGAATAGCCTTTAAGCCTGAAATCATTGGGATTTTATATTCCAATTCAATATTTCCCATCAATCGGTTTGCAGTTCCCCTATTATCTGTAAGCTCTGCCATCGCTACCGGATTGAAGGTAATATTATTGGCAGGTACCCCGGGCACACTTAACCAGGAAAAGTAACCTCCATATAATTCGTTTCCATCACGGACAGGCTTGGTTGGATCATAAGAAATCGCAGCACCTACAGCACCGGCTTCGCCAAAATTGCTTCGCACATTGCTTCCTTTCGCATTCACGGTTACTTTTAATTGATCATTTAGGAATGTTGGGGAAACACTTACATTAAGTGAATTCCTCATAATATCGGTGTTGGTAAGAATACCCTGCTGATCGGTGAAACCATATGAAACGCGATACGGAATATTTTTAACTGAACCGGTTACACTTAAATTATTGTCTGTTGAGAGTGCTGTCCTTAAGATTTCTTTTTGCCAGTCTGTATTTTCAGTTCCAAGTTTTGCATCTACATCTGCCTGATTGATTTTGCCATCTGCAACCAAGTCATTTACAAGTGCTCGATATTCATTACCGTCAAATACATCAAAATAATTAACAGGTGTACTAACTGAAAAAGTAGTATTGAAGTTAATTTTTGGTTTACCGGCCTGTCCTTTTTTTGTAGTGATGAGAATAACGCCATTGGATGCGCGCGATCCATAGATGGCTGTGGAAGATGCATCTTTTAATACCGTAAATGTTTCAATGTCATTCGGGTTGATGGTAGCCAAAATGTTGTCAACACCTGAAATACCTCCATTGTCAACTGGAAAACCATCGATAACAATCAACGGATCGTTGCTCGCCCGAAGAGATGACCCACCACGTATACGAATGGTCGAACCTGCTCCCGGTGCACCACTGTTGGATATGACATTCACTCCGGCAAGTTTTCCTACTATAAGGTCTTGGGGAGATGACATCACGCCTTTGTTGAAGTTTTCACTGGAAATATCCGCAACGGCACCTGTTACATCCCTCTTTTCCACACTACCATACCCGATCACCACTACTTCCGATAATGCTGTTGCATCCAATTGTAGCGTAACATCAATCACCGTGCGTGATCCTACTTCTACTTCTTGCGAAGCATATCCCACGAAAGAAAACACCAAAATGGAATTGTCGGATGCGGATATTGAATATTTTCCGTTAGAATCTGTAACCGCTCCCGAAGAAGAACCTTTGATCAGGATATTCACCCCTGGCAATGGCGACCCATCACTCGAGTCGAGGACAGTCCCCGTAATTGTCCTGTTTTGCGCCAATGCACTGGTTGATGCAAAGAGCAGCAAAACAAAACACCATTTAAACTTCTTTAGATAATGTTTCATCATACTGTATTGGTTTGAATTTAAGTTTGGTTTACCTCCATTCAAGTAAACATTCCAAAGTTGAAATCGTTTGCTGAAATGGATTTTGAACAGCAAAAAGTAGGAACATAAAGGATCAATTTTTTCGAAAATCCGGTAAATATTCACGGAATCGAGAGTGGAATCGGTAACACAAACGTTTGCGGTTTTTTGCAATTTTTTCGACCTTCCTTCCTGTGTTACCCTTTTCCTGTTTATTATTGCAGCATGAAGTATAATCAAGTAACCATTAAAGACCTTGCCAAGGAACTTGGCATCTCTCCTTCCACGGTCTCCCGTGCCTTAAAAGACCATCCCGATATTAGTGTAAAAACCAAAAAAGCGGTAAATGAGCTTGCAGAGAAACTAAACTACCAGCCCAATGTAGTTGCATTAAGTTTGCGCCAAAGCAAAACCAACACGATAGGCGTTATTATTCCCGAATTAGTCCATTTCTTCTTCTCAACCGTGATTAGCGGTATTGAAGATGTGGCGTATGGTGCGGGCTATAATATTATTATCACGCAATCAAATGAATCCCTGCAACGGGAAGTATCCGATATAAAAGCGCTCTTTAATAGCCGCGTAGATGGCATGCTGATTTCCATTTCCAGGGAAACCACCAATTTTGACCATATCGAATCAACACTCTCCCGCGGTGTGCCGATGGTTTTCTTTGATCGGGTTTACAATCCGGAAAAGAACTGCACTGTTATTGTCGATGATAAAAGTGGGGCAAAAGAAGCTACCCGCCACCTTATCGAACAAGGATGCAAACGCATTGCCCACCTGGAAGGCCCGCCAAACTTGGAAATCACGAAGCAACGCCTCGAAGGTTATCTGGAAGCACTCGCAGAAGCAAATTTACCAGTTGATAAAGACCTGATCGTAACCTGTTCGCTCGGAACCATCGATGAAGGTAAAATTGCCGCCAAGCAACTGTTGGAGCTTCCCAATCCACCCGATGGAATCTTTGCTTCCAATGACCCTGTTGCAATGGGCGCTATTCCGGCCATAAAAGAAAAAGGATTAAGGATCCCGGAAGACATCGCATTGATTGGCTTTAGCAACTGGTTCTTTAGCTCCATGATGGATCCTCCATTGTCTTCTGTTGATCAACCTGGTTTCGAAATGGGACAAGAGGCAGCGCGTATGCTCATCGACCGCATCGAAAAAAGTGCAAAAGGAAAGGATGATGAAGAGTTTCCACCGGAAACTAAAATATTAAAAACACGGTTGGTGGTTCGTCATTCATCTTTGCGCAAAGGGAAGAAATCAAAAAATTAATTTTTAATCTGAACATTTCCGCAACGGTTAATATGTTCCCGCAATCGATTTCGGTTATTTGTTAAGGCACTTTCTGGCATAATAAGCTTAATTTATTTTTACTTTAAGCCATTATGCGTGCTTTAAGAAAATTGAATACTACCGTAGCAACTACAGATCGTTCTGATGGGAGTTTAGGTGATTTACAGGATTTTTTCATCGAGAAAGATGGTATTGCCGGTTATACGAGTCGTGGTGACTTCCGATTAACGGTCTTTTCCCAAAATACCATTCGCGTTTCCATTAGCCGGGCATCCTATGATGATTTTTCCTATGCAGTAATCGCATCACCTGCTAAAAACAAATTTACCATCGATGATACGCCTGGCGCACTCATCATCAAAACCACCTCCATTAAACTGGTGGTTCAGAAGTTTCCGGTCAGATTTTCCTTCTATACTGTAGAAGATGTTTTACTAAACGAAGATGATGCAGCATTTGGAACCAGCTGGAATGGCGAACAGGTAACTACCTATAAAAAACTTCAGCCGAATGAGCGATTTCTTGGACTGGGTGAAAAAACAGGATCGCTGGACCGCAGAGGCAAAGGCTATCAAAACTGGAATACCGATTACTTTGGCTACGGTGTAGATGCCGACCCTATTTATGCTACCATCCCATTTTACATTGGCGTCCATAGCAATACAGCCTATGGTATATTTTTCGACAATCCGTATAAATCGTTCTTCAACTTTGGAGCATCCAACAACCGGTTCGCTTCTTTTTATGCCGATGCCGGGGAAATGAATTATTACTTTATCCACGATGATGCCGTTGGCAACATCATACAACACTATACTGCCCTCACTGGAAGAATGGAGCTACCACCCAAGTGGAGTTTGGGATTTCAACAATGTCGCTACAGTTATTATCCCGATACGGAAGTAATAACAGCGGCCAACACCTTTCGCGATAAAGATATTCCCGCTGATGCAATTGTGCTGGACATCCACTATATGGATGAATATAAAATATTCACCTGGAGTGAAAAAGATTTTTCAAATCCATCGGCACTTCTTAAGAAATTAAATACGCTGGGTTTTAAAGTGGTGTTGATTTGTGATCCGGGAATAAAAATTGAAAAAGGATATCACACGTATGAAAGCGGAAAAAAGGAGAATGTCTTTTTGAAGTATCCTGACAATACAAATTATGAAGGCCAGGTTTGGCCGGGCTGGTGCCACTTCCCTGATTTTACTAAACCGGAAACACGTGCCTGGTGGAAAAAGCAACTCAAAAGTTATGTCAACCTGGGCATCGATGGCTTTTGGAATGACATGAATGAAATTGCTACATGGGGGCAAATGATTCCTGAAAATATTGAACTGGATTTTGATGGAAATAAAACCACCATGCGCAAAGGTAGAAACGTATATGGTTTTCAAATGGCGCGGGCTACATACGAAGGTTCAAAAGCTTTGTCGAAAAAGCGGCCGTTCAACTTAACACGATCCGGATATTCCGGAATTCAACGCTACGGTGCACTATGGACAGGCGATAATGTTGCCACTGATGAACATTTGTTGTTGGGTGTGCGACTTGTTAATAGTTTGGGTTTGTCGGGTGTTCCCTTTGCGGGATATGATGTGGGTGGATTTGTTGGGGATGCCGATCAAAAATTATTTGCAAGGTGGATTTCCATCGGGGCGCTCTCCCCTTTCTTCCGTGGGCATAGCATGATCAACACACGTGACTCAGAACCCTGGGCGTACGGTGAAGATGTGGAACATATCGCCAGGAATTATATTAAACTACGCTATCAACTCCTGCCCTATCTGTACTCTGTATTTTTTGAAGCGAGTAAAACCGGTATGCCCGTGCAGCGATCACTGGCAATTGACTACACCCATGATCCGAAAATTTATGAGCAACGATTCGAAAACCAATATCTTTTTGGCCCTTCTATCCTGGTAGCGCCTGTGGATAGTAAGCAGGAATTTGCAAAAGTATACCTACCGGAAGGTGCGTGGTACGAATTGCATACCGGAAAAAAACACGAAGGGAAGAATGAGGTGATTGTAGAAGCACCGGTTCATAAACTTCCTATTTTTATTAAGGAAAGTGGTATTATTCCCGTTCAAAAAGCAACGCAAAATACAACCGAAAAAATTGACATCATCGAGTACCACGTGTATGCCGGAAGTAAAGAAAAAACTTTTGTTCACTACACCGATGATGGCGAATCATTTGATCATGAAAAGGGTAATTTTGCCAGTCGCGAAATAAAATTTAGTCCAAAACAAAACCAGGTTGTATTAGCAGAGCAAGTAGGTGATTATATGGACACCATTAAAAAAATAAAAATCGTGTTCCATCACTTTTCTCCACTTCAAAAGTTAACCATTAATGGCGAAAAGCATAAAGTGAAAGAAGAGCAGCATTCTTTTTTTACACCTATTACAAAGTTTGATCCTGTCATTGATCCTCCCCCCCATTTTTATGATACTGTTCAAACCATCACCATCACCAATAAACCTGCGGCTATCCAGGTGAAATGGTAATATGATCTAGAATTTTTACATTGGCTCACAAATCATTCAATCCCATATTCAATAAATCAATCATTAAAGAATGAGTCTCAACCCTACTGAAAAACCAAAACTAAGCATCTGGCAAATTTGGAATATGAGTGTCGGGTTTCTCGGGATTCAGTTTGGGTTCGCACTTCAAAACGGAAATGCATCCCGGATACTTTCCTCCTTCGGTGCAGAGGTGGAACACCTTTCGTGGTTTTGGTTAGCCGCCCCCCTTACCGGGATGATTGTGCAACCTTTGATTGGGCATTACAGCGATCGCACCTGGACAAAGCTTGGAAGACGGAGACCCTATTTTTTAGCAGGCGCTATTGTGGCTTCCATCGCGTTGATTTTTATGCCCAATGCAAGTTTCCTTGCAGGCATATTACCTCCGTTGTATGTTGGCGCGGGTATCTTAATGATTATGGATGCATCGTTTAATGTTGCGATGGAACCGTTTCGCGCTCTGGTTGCGGACTTGCTTCCTACCGATCAGCGTACGCTTGGGTTTTCTATTCAAACTTTCTTGATTGGAATCGGAGCCGTTATTGGTTCATGGCTTCCGTACATTTTTGCAAATTTTTTTAACATTGGAAAAGGAAGTGTAGCCGAAGGTGAAGTCCCTTTTAATGTTACATTATCTTTTTATGTTGGTGCTGCTGTTTTCCTAATCGCGATTCTCTGGACTATATTCACAACCAAAGAACATAAAAACCTTCATGCGGATATACCCGAACCACGCGGTGGTATAGGTGATATCCTAAAAGATTTTTTAAAAATGCCGTCCGCGATGAAGTCGTTAGGAATGGTGCAATTCTTTTCCTGGTTTGCATTATTTTCGATGTGGGTGTTTACAACCCCTGCGGTAGCCACCCATATCTACGGACTTTCCGGCAACGATCATTCCTCCGCTACTTACAATGAAGCAGGTGACTGGGTCGGGATCATCTTTGGAATCTACAATGGAATCTCCGCCATCTACGCATTATTTTTGCCGACCATTGCTTTAAAGCTGGGAAGAAAAAGAACACACGCTGTTTCCTTGATTGCCGGGGGTATTGGTTTGATTTCTATTTATTTTGTCAACGATCCCTTTTATTTAATCTTTCCGATGATTGGTGTCGGGATGGCGTGGGCCAGTATTTTGGCGATGCCGTATGCAATTCTTGCCGGTTCGATCCCACCCTTTAAAATGGGAATCTATATGGGGCTGTTTAACTTCTTCATCACGCTTCCTCAAATTGTAAGTGGAGTTGTGGGCGGACCCATCGTAAAATATCTTTTCAATTCACAAGCGATTTATAGCATTGTGATGGCGGGCGTTTTTCTATTGATTGCTGCATTTTGTGTTCGTTTTGTCGAGGATAAAGATGATATCATAAATGGATGAGACCACTGTTTTTTTAAGCGACTAATCTGAAGCATAGACAAGCCAGTGGGAAATTAAGGGAGTGCGAATTTATAAAATGGTAGCGCAAATTAACTCGCGGCTATTTTTCCTTGTACAACATAATGTCTTTGATGTACTTGAAATCTTTTATGTTGTGCGTATATAAAGAAATATCTTCAATAAGGGCTGTAGCTGCAATTAAGCCGTCCGGTAAACTCAAGCGGTGACTTAATGAGTATTCAAACATTAATTTAGTAAAACACTTACCGATCTCCGGAGTAAGATGGATAATTTGAAGATGTTCAATGTCACTTTTTATCCGGCTGAGTTCCTTCTTATTCAAGGCACCAAAAAGTAATTCGCCTGCTGTAATGATACTAACCGCTATGTTCTGCTGGCCAATGCCCCGAAGATGTTTTATTACTTCCCGATTCTCCTTATAGAACTCAATAATAAGTTGGTATCGCAAAGAACTAAAGGCTTCTTTTCCATGCTTGCTCCCGAAGTTTGTCAGCAGTTATATCCCTGTTCTTCCAAATGCCAGCGGAAGCGAAAAAATCATACTGATCCGATTTTTTCTCTACTGCTTTCTGTATTTCAATAAAATCAAACTGCTTTAACAGCTCTAAGAGAAAATTCTTTTTCTTGTCGTCTTTGATTGTAAGGATAATCTTTTCCATGACCGGGCTTTGTGGTTTACCAAAGGTAACGATTTCAATACTTATTTTAGTTTCAATTTTTGACCAGAAGTGATGTTTTTCATTATGATTAACAACGATTTTAGTAAACGCGAGCATATCAAAGATAGAAACTTATTCAAAATCAACTAAGGGAAAGCGGGACAAATTTTAGCCTCGAAATGGTTCGTGTTTTTCCTCATAATTTGCCGCATTTTGTGTTCGATTTGTCGAAGACAAAGACGATATTGTGCATGCATGAGAATAAATCTGTTAGCACTTATGATCTTGCTTGGCACCGGGTGCTTTGCGCAAGAAGAAAATTCTGATTTTACAAGTACGGTCAAGCAACTGTATTCGCATAATGCAGATTCACTATTTGATTTTCTGGCTGCGCAAAGAAAAATACCTTTCGTTGTTAATGACTCTGTTGCTTTTCTACATAAAGGTAAAGCAACCACGGTTGCCTGGATGGGAGATTTTAACGGCTGGGGATACTATAAGGAAATTCAAAGTCAAGGAAAACAAATCCCAAATAGTGAGGTCTGGATTCTTAAAATGAAATTTCCAAAAGATGCCCGATTGGATTACAAAATTGTAGTGGATGAAACCCATTGGATTCTTGATCCTATTAATCCGCATCAACAATGGTCGGGAGTTGGTGGCGGAAGTCCCAACTCGGAGCTACGCATGCCCGAATGGAAAGAGGATCCTATTTTAATTGCTGATCCGTATGCAAAGCAGGGGGAAGTTATCAATGATATCCTTATGCAAAGTAAGGTGCTGGGCTATCAGGTAATGTACAGCATCTACTTGCCCCCCGATTATAATCCCAACACAAAATATCCAACCCTGTATGTTACCGATGGGTACGAATACATGCATCCTAAAATGGGAAACATGATCACCGTGCTAAACAATTTAATCCACAGTAAAAAAATCGAACCTGTACTGGTTGTTTTTGTAGATCAACGCAATCCGATAAACCGTGCTGAAAATAGAAGGATGCGGGAACTGGCGATGAACAAGGTCTACCTTACTTTCTATCTTGAAGAATTGCTTCCTGAAGTTGAACGAAACTATTCCGTGAAAAAAGGACCGGAGCACCGGGGTATTTTAGGAACCTCTATGGGCGGACTTAATGCTGCTTATTTTTCTTTTTCACGTCCTGATATCTTTGGGTTGTCTGCGATTCAATCCCCGGCATTCTCGTATCGAAGTGAGATTTATACTACGTGTGAGAATGCAGAAAACCCACCTGTTAAAATCTTCCTTTCTGCCGGTTCTATTTACGATGCGAAAGAAGGCGCAGATAAAATGAGGGGCATTTTGGACAACACGATGTGCACTTACCAGTTTGCGGAACTAAACGAAAGCCACTCTTGGGGTCAATGGCGTAATCTCTTAGATGATATATTAGTTTATTTCTTCCCGTTAAGTAACTAAATTGGGCACTGTATTTGACTCAGCCTATTTTTAAGTCACTAAACCTTACACCATGAAGCCTGTACGCCTCCTTTCCATTATTTTAATACTCTTTGCAATGGCCTGTAGTTCAGGCAAAAAAGCCTATGAACGCGGAAATTATTACGAATCAGTAATGCAGTCCGTGGCGCGGCTTCGCCAAAATACCGATCATAAAAAATCAGTGGAAACTCTTCGGAGTGCGTACCCTTTAGCGGTGAATACACTTGAAGATCAGGCAAAAAACCAAATCGCCACAAACTCACAATTCAAATGGAAGAATGCCATCCTATCGTACAACCAGATTAACAATATGTACGAAGCCATCCGTCAATGCCCCGGATGTTTGGCAGTTGTTCCTAATCCTAAAAATTATTATTCAGAAGTTGGCGAGCTAAAACAAAAAGCTGCTGCTGAGAGTTACGATGCTGGGATTGCTGCCCTTATGAAAGGAAACCGTAACGATGCCAAGAATGCATACTTCCTCTTCTCGGATGTGAATGCTTTTGTTCCCGGATATCAGGATGTAATTGAATATCTGGATAAATCAATGGAGGATGCTACGCTGAATGTCGTGGTCGAACAAATCCCTGTGCCTACACGCTACAATCTTAGTGGAGGTTTCTTTCAGGATAAAGTAGAAGAATTTTTACACACCAATTACCAGCCGGGCTCCTTCATCCGGTTCTTAACGCCTGAAGAAGCCCAACGAATCAACCTGGATCGTGCCGATCAGATTCTACGGATCCAGTTCGATGATTTCACTGTGGGCAATACAAACTTGTCCCAAAAGGAAGAAACCATTTCGCGTGATAGTGTAGTTGTTGGGGAAGTTATTGTGGAAGGCAAGAAAATACCAGCGTATAATACCGTGAAAGCAAAGCTTGTCACCTTCCGTAAAGAAGTGGTTTCACAGGGACTGCTAAGTATGATAGTTGTCGATGCGAACACAAACGGTGTCTTGTCCCACCAAAAATTCAACGGGGGGTATACGTGGGTGAGCAACTGGGCTACCTACTCAGGAGACGACCGGGCGTTAAGCCCTCAACAATTAGCCATGTGCAAACAACGGGAGACCCAACCACCCGTTCCACAAGATTTGTTTCTGGAATTCACGCGGCCGTTGTACAATCAACTTATTCCTGGTATAAAAAGATTCTATAGTGCCTATTGAGGAAAACGATTGTAAGTCGTAGTCCATTTAGGTTTCGATAAACTCAACCTGACAGTTGTGCTATTTTTGAGATGGCTTCTAATAAATATTTGAATTATAAATCCACTGTCAATGTTCATGGTGAGTATTTAAGAATCGCATTATGGAAAATAGTCAGCTCGCTACTTTTGCTTCAGGATGTTTCTGGTGTACAGAAGCTATCTTCCTTCAGGTAAACGGTGTTACCAAGGTACAATCGGGATATATGGGAGGTCATGTTGAGAACCCAACCTACAAGGCTGTGTGTAATGGGGAAACCGGCCATGCAGAATGCGTTCAAGTAACGTATGATCCGGAAAAAATATCCTACGAACAACTGCTTGAAATATTTTGGAAAACCCACGATCCCACAACGCTTAACCGCCAGGGGGCTGATGTTGGAACCCAATACCGTTCTGCCATATTCTTTCATACGGAAGAACAGAAAAACATGGCATCCGCATACAAAGCGAAACTAAACGCTGAAAAGATTTACGCGAAATCCATTGTAACCGAAATAGTTCCCACGGATATTTTTTATGTTGCGGAAAATTATCACCAGAATTATTTCAGCCTGAATAATGACGCTCCGTATTGCTCTTTCGTTATTCAACCGAAACTGGAAAAGTTCAAAAAAGTATTCAGCGACACGCTGAAATAAAATCCTGGATATTTTTTGAAATTATTTGTAACCAAAGCAAAACTGTGCCGTTATAAAACCATGAGTAGAGCAATTCTCTCATAGGTTTAGGTTTAGGTAAACAAAAAAGCCCCGGGACGCGGGGCTTTTTTGCATTGTACGATTTGATGTATCCTTCACCTCTCCCCCTATCTTTTTGGAGACCATCCAATGATTTATTTCGAGTACAGGAGTGAGTTTGAAACAGCAATTGCACAGACCACTTTGCTTTCATTAAACACACAAGCTGCGCAATAATCCTCCGTCATTCAGAGGGAGGCACAGTCTTTTATAGGGACTTCTCACTCTAAAAGCCCAAAAGCTTATAATTCAAAAATCCGACCGAAGAATCTATAAAGTCTTTTTAATCCAAAATAAAATAATGGTAGTTATAGCGCAATTCTCCCTCTTCTCTGGTTTAGGTTTAGGTAAACAAAAAAGCCCCGGGACGCGGGGCTTTTTTCCATTGTACGATTTGGTAATTTCTATACTGTGTAAACGATCTCCATAATCTTCACTACTTCACCTGTTCTATTTTTTATAGGTGAGAAACTTGAACGTAATGTGATTGCTTCGCCCTTCCGGTTGATCCGTGTAAAGACTCCTTTCTTTGGATTTCCAAGGGTCAAATCGCGCCAGAACTGACGGTATTCTTCGCTGTTTTTCTCTTCTTTCGGAACAAAAATCCGATGATGCTCCCCTACTACTTCAGCTTGTTCGAACCCAATCATTTTCAAATACATCGAATTGATCTTCGTAATTCTTCCCTCTGCGTCATATTCCGCAACCCCCATCGATCCGTTGATCGCCAGCATGGTACTTTCAGTCTCCGATTGACTGCGTTGCATCTCTTCCTGCGTGGCCTGAAGCTCTTCCATGTTTTGGCGCATCTCCTCTTCTTGGGCACGCATTTGCTCGGTCATCTCTTGCGACTCTTCAAGCAAACGTTGTGTTCGTGCATTGATTTTCACAGAAGAAATGGTAGAGGCAATACTTTCAGCAATTTTTTGAACGAACTCTGTTTCGTAGTCCTTGAATACATTGAAGGAAGCAATCTCTACGATACCAAAAATCTCGTCATTCACTTTTAGTGGAACAATGATCACACTTGTTGGATTGGCATCGCCCAAACCGGAAGTGATTTTGATATAATTCGAGGGCACTTCGGTCAAATAAATAATGTCACCTTCCTGCCAGGCTTGTCCGGCAAGGCCTTCGCCCCTGTGGATTTGATGGTTCAAAAATTTCTTCTTGTCCCACGCATAGCAGGCTTTCATCGACATCGTTGGTTCGTCCCCGGACTCACTATCATCGATAATATAAATGGCACCCTGATTGGCTTTCAAATACTTAACGAGGTTACCAATAATTTCATCCGCAAGCTTGTCAAGGTTATCATTATTGGTGCGTAACAACTCACCAAAACGCGCCAATCCTTCGGTTGCCCAGTTTCGTTTCTTATCATCTTCGGCAACCTTGGAGAGGTTGTTTCGCATATCAATCAATGCATTTCCTAATACATCGTGATCACTTAAAGGCTTGAAGTTGGAGTCATAATTTCCACTCCCAATATTTTCCGCAAACAACGTGGTTGCTTTTAATCCATTTACAAGATTGTCCATCGCCACCGCCATATCCCCGATTTCATCATTCGAAAATTTAGCCTGCTTTTCTTCTACCAATTCACCGTTGCCTAGTTTCACAACTATGTTCTTTAGGAAGTTGACCGGAGTCGTGATAGCACGAACCAATAATAAAGCAATCAGTATGGCCAATAAAACAACAATGGCGCTAATGATCAGTGTAATGTTTTTGAGTAGGCTCGAAGCGTCCCGTACCTCCTGATCTGATAATTCGGTAAGCGCAGATTGACGGGCATCGATCTCATCAAGGCGGGCGGTTAATTCTTTCGTCTGCGGAATGATCTGGCTGTCAATTGCATCTTCTGCCAATAATTTAGTGATCGGGTCTTCATAGTTTTCAAAAGTCACCAGCTGTTCCATGATTTCCTTTTGTGCACCAATCAGCGTTTCAAATTTTTGAAAAACTGTATCCATTTTGAAACGCTGTGAATCACTTTCCCAAAGGGGCATCAAACTTTGAATCTCCTCTTTTAATTGCGGATAATCACGTCTGTGCAAATCAATGAGGGCTTGCTTATCCTCTGTATTCGTTTGAAGGTAAACCCAATTGGTAACGAGCATCTTGGACTTCGTTACCAAAAATTTAAACTCATTGATCGCGTCTTTTGAAGGACGCATAATATCAGATGAACTCTTTCCCAGGCTATCAATATTACTACCAGTCAAAAATATAATAGTAGCATAGACAATTATCAAAAATACGATGGCCAAAAAACCACCTAATATTTTATTGCCTATTGTTAGCCTGAACTTTACCTTCTTTTTTTGATTTTCCATTTTTATAATAAAATTGCCAATCTACTGAGTTCCATTGAAACCTTCAGGTTCTTTTTGTTCACCGCAGCTTGATTTAATTCAAAAGCCAATTTACCATCTTTTATCACAAAATTAATATCACTTCCCTGCAATCCTGCCCCCTCAGACTCCGATATTACCAAAATTGATTGAGAACCTACTGTACTTAATACTTTACCAAGTTGGTTGGATTTGGAATCCGGGATAAACAACATGTTGCACTTTCGGATATCCGATGTTGCGTTGATTTTCGTCACTTTAATGGTGCGATCACCGGCTTTTCTGGTTTTGGCCATTTCCTTTAATTCATCCACAATAGGCGAATCCCCTAATACCAGTATTTCGAAGTCTCCCTGACTGTAATCCGGTGGCCACTGGATATAGCGGGTGAAACTGTACATAAACACAGTATGGACTTTGTAATTTTGGGCAATCGCCAGGGTTGAAAGCGAAATTGCCAGCATGAGCACGAGTGTCTTTTTCATGATAAGTAATAATACATTTTCTTTTTTTGGTATTCAAAATTAGGATGAGCCAGTTCTTAAAATCTTTAAGAAATCCGGTATTTCTAACATTTCTTGGATAATCAACAAAGGCGTTCTTTTTTGATATATTGGTTCGAAAGTAAACTTTAGCGGTATTGTAAGGGTTTACAGAACAAACAATAAACCAATTATGAAAATACCAGCACTTATTATTGTTATTGCGCTGTCTTCATTAAATATAGGATGCTCTCAAGATCAAAAGCCAGCAGAAACGAACAACAAGAACTCAAAAAACAAGATTATGAAATCAGAGGATGAATGGAAAAAGGAGCTTTCCCCGTCACAATATCACGTTTTACGCGAAAAAGGCACAGAGCGGGCCTTTACAGGTGCGTTATGGGACAACCATGAAAAAGGAACTTACTACTGTGCAGGATGCCAGCAAGCCCTTTTTGATTCCAAAACAAAATTTGAATCGGGTACCGGTTGGCCAAGTTTCTTTAAGCCCCTTACGGAAAATTCAGTGGAAATTGTAGTCGATAAAAGTTTGGGAATGGTGCGGGAAGAAGTGGTGTGCAGCCGCTGCGGAGGTCACCTCGGCCATGTCTTTAACGATGGGCCCAAACCGACAGGATTACGGTATTGCCTTAACTCGGCAGCGCTGGAATTCAAAAAATCAAAAGAATAAGACCTGCACCATCTGGAAATCTCAAAATTGTCCTTAGCTTTTATGGATAAATTACATCTATGTGTCGGCTCCTGGCTTATATGGGTACGCCCATTATTGTTGATAAACTCCTCTATCAACCAAACAACTCATTGATCAACCAAAGTATAAATGCCAAAGAGCTGGAAGAGCCCCTCAATGGGGATGGTTTTGGGATTGGATGGTATGTACCGGAAGTAAATTATGAACCTGTCAATTTTGTTTCGGTTTATCCGGCCTGGAACAACCGGAACCTCCGCAACCTGGCACCCAAAATAAGGACCGAATGCCTTGTGGCACACGTGCGTGCTGCCAGCGTGGGCGATGTTTCCGAATCCAATTGCCACCCGTTTCAATACGGCAGTTTATTGATGATGCACAATGGCGGTGTTGAAGAATTCCATAAAATAAAACGATCCATCCGAAATGGTTTATCGGACGAACTTTACAATTGGATAAAAGGTCAAACGGATTCCGAGCATTTATTTGCGCAAATCTTAAACCATCTTCCGGCTTATGATCATACCCTTGAACCGGAAGACGTACTCCTCGCTTTTGAAAAGACATTTCAGTTGTTGAAAATGGAAATGATCGATAAGGGTATTTCAGAACCCGCCTATTTAAACATGGTATTGACCAATGGAAGATTTACAATTGGTACACGCTATGTTACCGATCCGCTTTTGGCACCGCTCACACTTTATCATTCCGAAGAAAGTCGATATGTCTGTGAAGATGGGGTATGCAGAATGTTGGAACCAGGTGAACGCGAACAAGCCGTGTTGGTGGTATCGGAAAAACTTACCGACAATGCACACGACTGGAAGGAAGTTCCGAGAAATCACTTCGTCATTGTAACCCCCGATCTGGAAATAAAAATCAAACCGATTAAAGCCTAGCACAAGAGTAAAAAAATGAATTAGCTTTTCGATTCATTTTCAAAAAGTAGGTGGCGCTTGTGATGACCCTTTAAAAATATTATTGTTCAACCCCTTCAGGGTTGTCGGCAAAGACGGTTAATAACACCGCATTTCATGCAGTGTTATTAAAATTGAATCCCTTTGGGATTCCAGATTATCGTCCTCAAACTGTAATAATCCATTGTTCTCTGGTCTGAAAAGAATCCCGGAGGGATTCAATGTTGATAGCCCTGGATGAAATCTGAGGCTTGTAGTTAAAATTGAAATAGAACCACAGCGTGGTTCAACAGCAATATCAAATAAAAATAATTTTCATGGACAACAGTGATTAGTTAATTAGGAAATTGTCATTTAGTTTCGCTCAAAAAATAAAAAGTGCAATACGATATCATTATTGTGGGAGGTGGAATTGTTGGACTAGCCACCGCTTACAAACTTCAACTAGCGAAGCCTTCTTTAAAGATTATCATTCTTGAAAAGGAGGATGAAATTGCCCAACACCAAACAGGAAACAACAGTGGTGTAATCCATTCCGGACTTTACTATAAACCGGGAAGTCTAAAAGCAAAAAATTGTATTGAGGGATATCATCAGCTCATTACTTTTTGTAAGGAGCACGATGTTCCTTTTGAGCTTTGTGGCAAAGTGGTGGTTGCAACAAAAGAGCATGAGCTTCCCCTGCTGGAAAACCTTTTTATCCGTGGGCAAGAAAATGGATTGACCGGGCTCGTAAAACTTGATCAACAGGGATTAAAAGAATACGAACCCCACCTGGCAGGCCTGGCCGGATTCTTTGTTCCCCAAACCGGTATTGTCGATTATAAAGTTGTGGCTTCCAAATACGCTTCTATCATTAAAGAAAAGGGTGCTACGCTGGTGCTGGGTGAAAAAGTGATTGAAATCCAGAAATCAAATGAAGGGCTGGTAGTGGCCACTCAAAAAGCAACCTATAAAGGAACCTTACTAATTAATTGTGCCGGATTATATTCCGACAAAGTCGCGCGTCTTAATTCAGAAAAAGTAGACGTGAAAATCATTCCCTTCCGTGGCGAATATTTCAAACTAAAAAAAGAAAAAGAATACCTGGTTAAGAATTTAATTTATCCGGTACCGGATCCAAACTTTCCTTTTCTCGGTGTTCACTTTACGCGGATGATGAAAGGTGGAATAGAAGCAGGGCCCAATGCAGTGTTGGCGTTTAGTCGCGAAGGATACTCGAAATCAAAAATCAACCTTGGTGAATTGTATGAATCCCTTGCATGGCCGGGCTTTCAAATAGTAATGGCGAAATATTGGAAAACCGGAATGGGCGAAATGTTCCGGTCCTTTTCTAAGGCAGCATTTACCAAGGCCCTACAGGAATTAATCCCTGAAATCAAAGAAGGAGATTTGGTCGATGGCGGTGCGGGAGTCCGTGCACAAGCCTGCGACCGATCGGGAGGATTAGTGGATGATTTTCTCATCATTGAAGACAAAAATGCAATCAATGTTTGCAATGCCCCTTCTCCGGCTGCAACTTCTTCCCTTTCGATTGGAGAAACTATTTCCAATATGGCGCTTACCCGGTTTCAATAAAGTTTTTGTAAGTTAGGATACATAAACACTAACCAACCTTATAAAAGTATGGAAACTTCATCGATCAAACCCCCTACCTGGTTTTGGGTTGTTGCTTCAATTGCATTGGTATGGAATCTACTAGGCGCGATGGCCTATGTTAATCAGGTAATGATGACCCCTGAAGAACTTCAATTGTTGCCCGAAGATCAGCGTGCCATTCTTGAATCAACTCCCGCCTGGGCAACAGGAGCCTTTGCGCTCGCAGTTTGGGGCGGCACCTTAGGATGTATTCTCCTGCTGATGCGAAAGAAGGCGGCCACTCCTGTTTTGGTCCTCTCGCTACTCGGGCTGATCGTTCAATTGTACCATGCATTTTTCATGACAAACTCAATGGAAGTCTATGGTCCAGGTGGACTTGTTATGCCCATCATGGTCATTGCTATTGGCGTTTATCTTATTTGGTTTTCACGGAGTGCCGCGGCCAAAGGGTGGCTTTCCTGATTAACCTTTAACTGCGCTTACTTCAATCTCTACTAAATATCCCGGATCAATTAAAGCACGTACTTCCACCATGGAGGTTACGGGTTTTATAGTATGGAAAAATTCGCCATGCGCTTTACCAACCGCTTCCCATTGGGAAATATCTGTTACAAAAATCCGGGTACGGATTACATCTTCAAGTGAAAACCCGGCAGTATCCAAAACACTTTTTATTTTCTGAAGAATAAATTTTGTCTGCTTATAAATATCCCCCTCTCCTACTAAACCATTTTCATCTACCGAAACGGTACCGGATATTTCCAGTTGATTGCCAATCTGGACAGCCCGGGAGTAGCCAACAATATCTTCCCATTTGGCTCCGGTGGAGAAATTCTTTCTGTTTGTCATGCGTATATTTGAATAAATGGAAAAGTTAAGTCACGAGGAATTAAAACGCTATAGCCGGCACTTGGTTTTACCCGGATTTGGGGTAAATAATCAAAATAAATTAAAAACTGGTTCCGTTTTGGTTGTCGGAGCGGGTGGCCTTGGCTGCCCCGCATTGCTTTACCTTGCTGCGGGTGGTGTTGGTACGATTGGAATTGTAGATGATGATGTGATTGACCTTTCAAATTTACAACGACAGATTTTATATACGATTGATGATATTGGAAAACCCAAAGCGATACAAGCAAAAGAAAAACTATTGAAACTTAACCCGAATGTTAATTTCGTAGTGCATAAAACTTTCATCAATAGGGAAAATGCGCTTACTATTTTAGAAGGGTACGATGTTATTATTGACGGGACAGACAATTTCCCTACACGGTATTTGTTAAATGATGCATGTGTGCTGTTGAATAAACCACTTGTATACGGAGCGATCCTAAAATACGAAGGCCAGCTTTCGGTTTTTAATTATGAAATATCCTCTCAATCATACAGTGCTAATTACCGCGACTTATTTCCCAATCCTCCGGCACCTGGAACTACACCCAACTGCGAAGAGATCGGGGTGATTGGAGTATTGCCCGGTATTATTGGTACCATGCAAGCCAATGAGGCTATCAAGATTTTAACGGGAAGCACAGATGTTTTATACAATTCGCTTCTATTATATGACAGCACAACTGGAACAACCGAAAAAGTTTCAATCCCCAACAGAAATTCACGCGAATCAATAAAAGAACTAATTGATTATGAATATTTTTGTGGCGAAAAAACAAACCAAGCTTTGGAGATGAAAGAAATCAGTGTTCAGGAATTACAAGCCCTCAAGGAAAACAATGTAAAATTTCAACTCATTGATGTTCGTGAACCGTATGAATACGAAACCGGAAATATTGGCGCCATCAACATCCCGATGTCGGAAATTCCCCATCAACTGGATTCCATTTCAACCGATTGCCAGGTAATTTTCCATTGCAAAAGCGGAAACCGAAGCGCGAAGATGATTCAATGGGTTGAAAAGAACCATGGACACGCAAACCTTTACAACCTAACAGGTGGCATAAAGGCTTGGGTTGAGGAAATAGATGATTCTATTGAAATTGATTAGTTTTTTGAGGCTTCAATCGCCTGATTCACATCGGCCAGAATATCCTGAAAATCTTCCAAGCCAACCGACACCCGTATTAAGCCCGGTGAAATACCAACAGCTGCCCTTTCTTCGTCACTCAACTTCGAGTGGGTTGTTGAAGCCGGGTGCGTTGCGATGGTTCGCGTG
>JBGTGG010000358.1:0-3709 GCA_041746855.1 Cyclobacteriaceae bacterium
CGTTTATTCTGGAACTACAACGGTGGTGCCACCAAAAGTTTTGTAGATGATGTTTTGTGTGAAGATGGATTGCCAATTTCTTTATCCCCATTGTATCAAGGTGATGCAGAAATTGAGTCCACTTTTATGAACCGGGATTTACGCCTTAGACAATGTGTCTTGCATCCGGCTGATAAGGATATGTTAGAGTATTCAGTCGATCCCACCCGGATTTATCCTAGGCTTATTGGTCAATCAGGAGGAGGAAGAAACCTTTCCAATACCGGCTATCATGTCGTAAAACATTGGAATACTGAAGAGTTTTATATGCCACGCGATCAGCATAGTGCTTCACCTGCTTGCCTTCGTCTGGGGGAAGTTTATTTAAATTATGCTGAAGCAAAAGCTGAATTGGGTACCCTCACGCAAGGAGACCTTGATATTAGCATTAACCTATTGCGTGATCGGGTAGCGATGGCGCACATGGGTATCAACCCGCCACTAGATCCTGCCTATGCTGCTGATGGTCTGCCCGCTATTATTATCGAAATACGCAGGGAAAGAAGGGTAGAATTGTTTTTGGAAGGATTCCGATATCACGATTTAAGAAGATGGAAGTGGGGCAAGAAACTCGAAAACTCCGATCTGGGAATTCGCTGGGATGCAACAGCGATAGCGCGTTACCCGGGTGTAAATAGCAGAGTGCAGGTTTCAATGGTAGATGGCGTTCCATACATTGATGTGCGAAAAAACGGACCTTACTGGCCACCCGTATTTGACGAATCAAAGCATTACCTATGGCCATTGCCCATTGATGCGATCTCCCAAAATCCAGCACTCGGTCAAAATCCGGGATGGTAGAATGAATTAATTTTTAATTAAGGAGGATACTTGTATCCTCCTTAATTTTTATTTCGCCCATCGGGGAGTTTTGTAATTCAAATTCATTTTGTTAAAGAAAGGAAAGGATACTGCCTTTTCTAGTTATCTAAGCACAGTTTGTGTTTCCACATTTTGTTAAAAATAAATGAAATTTATTCTTGGTTTTTATTTTCGCTATGCCCTGTTGCTCCCGCTAATTTTTATTCTTGGATGTGGAGGAAAAAATCAACGCACTATTTCTGGTGATATTTCGAATGCGAAAGTTGATTTTGCAGTTGAAGAAATTAAGCAAGCATTGTCGCAGAATGAAATTGAGGTTAGCAAAATAGAAATTAGTTTTCAAGTAGTGCCCGATGGGTTGATTGAAAGAGAAGGTTTTCAAATTAGCACGGAGGGCAATACAAAAATTATTGTACGCGCGTCAGACCCTGCAGGTGCGATGTATGGTGGTCTTGAACTTGCCGAACAAATTCGGTTATATGGATGGGAGGGTGTTACTGCTACCCAACAAAATCCGCACATGGAAATGAGAGGGGTGAAATTCAACATACCACTCGATGCCCGTACGCCAAGTTATTCCGATGCGAGTGACGCAGGCCAGAACAATATTGAAACCGTATGGGATTTTGAGTTTTGGAAACGGTATATCGACAACCTCGCCAAACATCGCTATAACTATATTTCACTATGGAGCTTACATCCCTTTCCATCGTTGGTCAAGGTTCCCAGCTATCCGGATATTGCGCTCGATGATGTTTGGAAATCTACAGCTAAATGGAACGAAAACTATGATTTAAATGGTCCCGGTTTAGATGATTCTCTACTGCTCAGCAATCCAGCGATTATTAAAAGTATTTCGATCGATCAAAAAATTGAGTTCTGGAGAAAAGTAATGGCGTATGGAAAAATACGGAATATAGATTTCCATATTATTACCTGGAATATTTTCACGAATGGGATCAATGGTAAGTATGGTATTACCGATGATTCTAAAAATGAAGTGACACGCGATTATTTTAAAGAAAGTATTAAGCAACTTTTCATTACGTACCCTGATCTTCAAGGTATCGGGTTGGCAACGGGTGAGAATATGCGCGGTCTCACCACAGAAGAAAAAGAAGACTGGGCATTCGAAAGCTATGCGAAAGGATTATTGGAAGCTGCCAAAGAAATGCCTGATCGTCAATTTACGTTTATACATCGCCAACATCAGACAGGTGCTAAGGACATTTTAACACGCTTCAGCGAATTAACTGAGCAACCGAACATTGATTTTACTTTTTGTTTTAAATATGCGAAGGCACATGTTTATAGTGCTGTCGAACAACCTTTTCATCACGAATATGTAAACGATATTCAAGGACAGGAAACATTGTGGGGACTTCGCAATGATGACATTTATTATTTTCGATGGGGCGCACCTGATTTTGTTAGATCTTTTATTCAACACATTCCCACTGGAGATATAACGAAAGGAATTTATTATGGCTCCGATCAATGGATTTGGGGCAAGGACTTTTTGAGTAGAAACACTCCCGGAGATTCTACACAGCTAGAAATAGAAAAGCATTGGTATCAATGGATGCTTTGGGGAAGATTGAGTTATGACCCTTCTATTACCAATGAACGCTTCACTGCCATCCTGAAACATAGATATCCAGCTGCTGATGCTACACTTTTGTTTACGGCATGGCAACAGGCATCGATGACGTATCCGATCACCACTGGTTTTCATTGGGGAGCGCTCGATTTTCAATGGTACATCGAAGGTTGCAGGAGTAGGCCCGCACAAGCAAACAATGAAACAGGTTTTCATGATGTCAACCGTTTTATTACACTCCTAACACACCCCATGTCTGGGTATCAATCTATTCCTGACTTTATAAAAGAAGGTAAACAAAGTGACCTTTTAACGCCTTTTGAAGTTTCTGATTTATTGCATCAAAAAATGGACAGTGCCATGGCGCTTGTTTCGAAGATAAAAAAAGATCAATCGGAATTGGATGTCGTCATTGATGATATTCAAACGATTTCATATTTAGGAAAATACTATGCCTTTAAAATTGCTGGTTCAACCTACACCGCGCTTTTTCGACAAACAAAAGACGCAAAATATCGGGTACAAGCTATGGATGAATTGACGCAGGCACTAACGTATTGGAAAAAATATACTGCGCTTGCATCTGTGCGGAATAAAAATCCATTGTGGACCAATCGAGTAGGGTATGTTGATTGGAATAAAACAACGGAATGGGTTGCCCACGACATTATACTTTGTCAACAATAAAGTAACAGGATTATTAATCAAAGGTAGGGATTATAAAAAATGAAGTTAGAAAAATTAAAGAGAAGAAAATTTTTAGAGCTTTCGAGTTTTGGTTCGTTGGGTTTGGCAATGCCCGTAAATCTCTTTCAAGATATTCCAAATCTTTTTGATTTTTCAGATGAGCAATCAGATGAAATTTTTTATGCGCTACTAAAAAATTGGTGTGATGGTATGCTGGCGGTTCAAATTATAGATCCAGCTAATCGTATTGTACACGGTGCACTTGCATGTCCTGCTTGTTCTGAAGAACCAACGGCACCCATTCACGGTAGGTGTTTAGATGCAGTCTTTCCTTTTTTATTCATAGCGGATAAAACAGGTGAAGACAAATATCTTCAAGCTGCTATCCGTGTTTTTGAGTGGGGTGAAAATGTGACCATGCCCGATGGCAGTTGGACGGTCGTACAAAATCCAACTTCGTGGAAAGGCATCTCAGTTTTTGGTGCTATAGCATTGGCGGAGTCGTTAAAGTATTTTGGCCATCTCTTGGATGATCAACGAAAGGAGCAGTGGACAAATCGA
>JBGTGG010000359.1:0-19149 GCA_041746855.1 Cyclobacteriaceae bacterium
ATCTATTTAAAATATTCTTAAGGCTTATTGAAGACGAAGGTCCAATCGCCAATAACTTGTTCTACACGACCACCAGCAAAACCACTTCCAGTATAATTAAAGGTTATTGTAAGTTGTGTATCTGTAAGTGTATAGCCCATGCCTAAGTCATCATCTAGTCGTTCCATCATGGTTGAAACAGTAGGGCCAAATTTCCATGTTCCACTTGCAGGCCAAGGACTTGGATTGGGTCTTGTTCCTGAGAAGCTATATCCATAGGCTGGTGGGGAAGGATAGTTTCCCGTAAAAGTCATTTTCAGGTTTGCGAAATCAGCAGTTCTATCGGTTGATCCAAGAGTTACACTGGATATGTTCCAAACATTTGCTTTCAACTTACCCAATTGAATTTCCTCTTCGGATTTAGAATCCGGCTCATTTCCGTCACAACTGGTGTACAACGTTGCTACTGCGAGCAGGGTAACTAGGGATAGAATTCTTGCTAATACTTTCATGTGAAATGTTTAATAGTTACGAATTTGCGGTTTAAAAATACAAAAAACAACTTTTTTAGCCTGACACCGCAATTTTTTGCAATATACGGTTAATCTTTGAAGCCTGCCTTGAGTAACCTTATTTATAGCCCATAATGTCAATTTTCGTGGCATTTTGTGGGTATTCCTCAGATTGGTTTGAGGCAATAAAAATGAGCTGCTTTCCCAATAATTCCTCAAGATTGGTGTGATACCAATCAAACGCCTTCGTATCGAGGTTTGTGCCTGGCTCATCCAGAAACAGCACATCGGCTGTTGTATAAAAAGCCATAGCCAGTTTCGTCCGCTGTTTCATACCGGATGAAAAGTTGCTGATGGCTTTGTCTTTGGCATGACTAAGCTCCATTTTTTCAAGGATATCAATAATCCTCAGTCCATTTCTGGGTTTCTTCAGCGCAAAGTGAAATTCGAGTTGTTCTTTTAATGTAAACTCTTCAATCAAATCCAAATACGGGGTTGCAATTGCAAGGTGTTGGTAGGCATCTTCGATGGCAATTTCAGATTCTCCTATTACGTATTTTATGTTTCCCGTGCTGGGCGGCATTTGCCCCCATAAGGCTTGCAATAGCGTAGACTTGCCCGATCCATTCGGCCCGGTGATGGCATATGTATTTGGAGATGTAAATTCAACATTAAGATTCCTGAAAATCCATTCACGGTTGAACCGCTTGCCGAGGGCGGAGGTTAGTATTGAGTATTGAGTATTGGGTATTGACACTAATATTAAGTTTCTTGGATACTAGAGTCTAGATACTAGCAACTAGGATCCGGTATCTAGTATCCAGCATTAAGCTCTAGCGTCTAGTAATTCGACCCGTATCCCTTCATAATCCCGCGCTCTGAACTTCGGATAAACTCGATAATCAAGTCGCGTTCAGGGCTTTGCTCTATTTCTTTGTTGATCAGGTCAAGGGCTTTTGAATTATTCAGTCCTTTCAAAAACACAATCCTGTAAATTTCTTGTATTTCGTTGATGCGTTCAGACGAAAAACCTCTCCTGCGTAAACCTACTGCGTTTATACCTGCATAGGTGAGCGGTTCGCGTGCGGCTTTCGTATACGGAGGAATATCTTTCCGCACCAAAGAACCACCGGAAACCATCACATGGCTACCTACTTTAACAAATTGATGGAGTGCACTTGCTCCACCCACAATTGCCCAATCGTCAATTTCAACATGGCCGGCCACCTGGACAGCATTTGCAAAAATGCAGTTGTTTCCAATAATGCAATCATGGGCAATGTGTACATACGACATCAACAAACAATTATTACCGATTACGGTCTTAAGTTTATCGCTCGTTCCACGACTGATGGTAACATACTCACGGATTACAGTATTGTCACCGATAAAGGTTTCTGTTTTTTCGCCAGCATATTTTAAATCTTGTGGCAAAGAAGAAATAGAAGCTCCCGGAAAAACTTTCACACCTTGGCCCAAGCGTGTACCATCCCAAAGAATGGAATTGGCTCCAATCCAGCAATCATCACCAATGATTACATCTTTTTGAATAGTAGCAAAAGGTTCAATGGTCACATTGTTACCAATCGTTGCTTCTGGGTTTACGTTAGCTAAAGGATATTTGCTCATTAGTATTTACGGACAATGCTGGCAGTCATGGTTCCTTCACATACAAGTGTATTTCCTACAAATGCCCTTCCGGCCATCTTTGCTATTCCTCGTTTAATGGGGGCGACAAGATCACACTGGATGACCATCGTATCGCCTGGAAGTACCATTTTTCTAAATCTAAAATTTTCAATTCCTAAAAAATACGTCCAGTAATTTTCAGGATCAGGAACTGTATTTAATACTAATATACCGCCTGTCTGTACCATAGCTTCAACTTGAAGTACACCCGGCATAACAGGGTTTCCCGGAAAGTGGCCTTGAAAATAAGGCTCGTTCATCGATACGTTTTTTACACAGGCAACACTTTCATTGTCTAGGTAGATTACTTTATCAATCAATAAAAAAGGATAGCGGTGCGGTAATGTGGCAGCAATTTTATTGATATCCATTACCGGAGGCAAGGCAGGATTGTATTTTGGCAATCCTTTCTTGTCGGCCTCAGCCATTGCTTTTTTTAATTTCTTGGCAAAGGCAACATTGGCGGCATGTCCCGGACGCGCTGCCAACACCTGTGCTTTCAGTGGTCTTCCGGCCAATGCAAGATCACCAACAATATCAAGGAGTTTATGTCGTGCAGGTTCGTTTTTATAACGAAGTTCAATATTATTTAAAATGCCTTCATGCTTCACCGCTACTTTAGGTTTGCCGAGCATTTTGGCAATGTTATCAAGTTCATCTTCTTTCACAACGCGATCAACAATCACAATGGCGTTGTTCAAATCACCACCACGGATCAAGTTGTTGTTGTACAGCATTTCCAATTCATGCAAAAAGCAGAAGGTCCTACAGGATGCAATTTCTTTTTCGAATTGACGGATATCCGTGATCGAAGCGTGCTGACTTCCCAATACAGGTGAGTTGTAATCGATCATCACCGTAACGCGGTAATCATCAAGTGGCAATGCTGCAATTTCCACATTACGCGCAGCTTCACGATAGAATAAGGGTTCTGTTACTTCGAAAAAATCGCGTAAAGCATTTTGTTCTTCTGTGCCTGCAGATTTTAATACTTCCACAAACTGAATGGAGCTACCATCCATGATGGGGCACTCGTGGCCACTGATTTGAATTAATACATTATCGATTTCCAATCCGACCAAAGCCGCAAGTGTATGTTCGATGGTACTGACGCGTGCTCCGCTTTGTTCGATAGTAGTTCCGCGGGAAACATCTACCACATTATCGCAGTCGGCATCGATAATGGGCGAACCCGGTAAATCGATTCGCTGAAATTTGATTCCGTGGTTAGGTTTTGCGGGCAGAAATGTAACATCGGTTTGAACTCCCGTGTGGAGGCCAACACCGGATATAGTTACCGATTTCTGGATAGTTTGCTGCTTGATGTTTAACATTCCTGTGTTCAAAGGGGGCAAATTTAACCTCATTTATCCGGATAATCCAATGATCAGCGTATCCGTGATCCATACGGTGTAAGGAATTAAGAGATTAATGGGGGTTTTCGCTCAATTGTTTGATTTTTATCTCCAATTCGCGGATTCTATAATTCATATCCGGTAGCTTTTTGAAAACCGCATAAGACCGGAAGTATTCTTTTATATCGAAAACAGGGTAGCCTAATAAGCGCTGACCTTCTTCGGTAACCGATTTGGAAACACCTGCTTGTGCCCCCAGGCTGGTATTGTTGGCAATAATCAGATGGCCGGCAATTCCTACTTGACCTGCCAGCAAACAGTTTTCACCGATTTTGGTGGATCCTGAAATACCCGTTTGTGCTGCGATCACTGTATTTTTTCCAATTTCTACGTTGTGTGCGATTTGGATAAGGTTGTCAAGTTTTACGCCTTTGCGAATGATAGTGGCATCTCCAAACATGGTAGCGCAATCGATAACGGTATTTGCACCGATGGTCACATTGTCTTCAAGGATTACATTTCCGAGTTGAGGAATTGTTTTATAAGAACCATCCCCGGTAGGAGCAAAACCAAAACCATCACTTCCGATAACAGTTCCGGAATGGATGGCGCAATTATTTCCAATTTTTGTGTCGGAATAAATCCGGACGCCTGCATGCAGGATGGTATCATTTCCAATGGTAACATTATCACCAATGTAAGCATGCGGGTAAATTTTTACATTGTTTCCAATTTTTACATTGTTGCCGATATATGAAAATGCTGCTCGGTAGATATTTTCCCCGATGGTATTATTGCTGCCGATAAAAGAAGGTTCTTCCACTCCGCTTTTTTGGAAGCTGATCATTTTGTGATACTCTTCCAACAAGGCAGTAAAGCTTACATACGGATCATCAACAAGAATGAGAGTAGCGTTAACGGGCTTCCTTGCTACAAAATCTTTTTTTACAATTACAGCTGATGCATGGGTTGTATAGATGTATTGCTCATATTTTGGATTTGATAAGAAAGCAATCTGTCCGGGTTTTGCGTCCTGGATTTTTGCCAACATATTTATTTTATCTGCTCCGTTTCCTTTGATTTCCCCTTGTAAGAGATGGGCAATTTGAGCAACCGAAAATTCCATAGGCAAATGAATAATTGTGGAAAGCTTACAAAGATACGTTTTTGGGCCAGCAGA
This sequence comes from Cyclobacteriaceae bacterium, assembly GCA_041746855.1. Classification (GTDB taxonomy): domain Bacteria; phylum Bacteroidota; class Bacteroidia; order Cytophagales; family Cyclobacteriaceae; genus JBGTGG01. The sequence continues at coordinate 4,716 of JBGTGG010000359.1, forward strand.
GATAGTTTTTTTTAACGATTTTACTGAGCGCTGCAATATTTGGTAAATCAGAGGCTTGGGCCATATCAACAACACTTCCGTTCTTCATCCGGATATTAATCCGTTCACCGACCGTATAGGCTTCATTGGTCACAACACCATGTGATAAGAGATAGGAGGCTTCTGATTTCAGGATGTTCATTTCTTTTGAAATTTTAATGCGAACCGTAGCCAATACCTTTTTGTCAATAGGACTTGATCCGAGTTGAATCTGGAACAAGTTTCTTGTCAAAAGGTTTTGGGATAACGTTGCCAATACCTTGTCGGGATGATGTTGCCACAATTTAATGGCGCCCCAAATATCGTTATCGTCTAACGAACCAAAATTTGATAACGCTTCTTTACTGTTTTTCAACTGTTCAAGTGTCCTGGATTCAGAAAGGAAGAATTGCAACGCTTTACTTCCCTGTACATTTTCTCCAGCTTGATAAAGCGTCATCGCACGCTTGATGATATTCACAATCATCCGCTCAGCACTAACCGTTGTCTTGTGCAGGTACACTTGCCAATACATCAGCCTTCGGGCATTTAAAAAATTTTCGATACTATAAATCCCTTTTTCCTCCACCACCAACTGATCATCCTCCACATGCAGCATGCTGATGATACGGTCCACACCAATGGTTCCTTCTTGCACGCCTGTGAAAAAACAATCACGTTTCAAATAATCAAGTCGATCAATATCCAGTTGGCTTGAAACCAGTTTGTGAAAAAATTTGCGTGAATAACTGTTTCGAAAAATTTTCATCGCCAATCCCAACGATCCATTCAATTCTTTATCCAATTCAGTCATGAACAAATAGGAAATGCTTTCGTGTGGAATATGGTTGAGCAGGGTATCTTCCAATGCATGTGAGAAAGGACCATGGCCAATGTCGTGCAGCAAGATGGCAATCAAACATGCTTCGTATTCTTCTTCTGATATTTCGATGCCTTTTGTGCGCAAACTGTCCAACACACGCCCCATCAAATGCATCGCGCCAAGCGCATGTTGAAAACGTGTATGCAATGCCCCAGGATATACCAGGTCGGTCAATCCCAATTGCTTGATGTGGCGAAGTCTTTGAAAGTATGGATGTTCAATTATTTCGAACAAGAGGGCATTCTTTATCGTAATGAACCCATACAAGGGATCATTGATGATCTTCTTTTTATTCACCTGTGGATTATTCAATTGTGAACCTTGAATTGTTTATTTTTATGAGTTAACAACAAACTATGCAAAGATATAGCATTTTATGGGCTGATGATGAAATTGACTTACTGAAGCCCCATATTCTTTTTCTTGAACAACGCGGGTATGACATTACCCCAATTAATAACGGATCGGATGCAGTTGAGCTAAGTGAGCAAAAACATTTTGATGTGGTTTTTCTTGATGAGCACATGCCGGGCATGTCGGGGTTGGAGGCGTTGGCACAAATCAAAAACAACAAACCTAATCTTCCGGTGGTGATGATCACCAAAAATGAGGAAGAACAAATTATGGAGGAGGCTATCGGTTCAAAAATCGCTGACTACCTGATCAAGCCGCTTAATCCCAGCCAGATATTGTTGTCCGTAAAAAAAATCCTGGACAACAAACGCTTGGTTATTGAAAAGACAAACCTGAATTACCAACAAGAGTTCAGGCATATCAGCATGGCGTTGCAAGATAAAATGAACCATCAACAATGGGCGGATATTTATAAGAAGCTTGTTTATTGGGAATTGCAAATGGACAGTGCTGACAATGACAACATGCAGGAAGTGTTGGACATGCAAAAGACAGAAGCGAACGGCACGTTTTCCAAGTTTGTAAAAAAGAATTATGAATCGTGGTTAAATGATGCGAATGCTGAAAAGCCGCTGCTTTCCCATCAACTTTTTAAAAAGAAAATCATCCCGGCATTAAAAAAGGATGTTCCACTTTTTGTGATCGTGATTGATAATTTACGTCTCGATCAATGGAAAGTAATTGAACCTGCAGTTGCAGAGTATTTGAATGTGACGGAAGAAGAAACGTATTACTCCATTCTTCCAACCACTACTGCCTATTCGCGCAATGCGATTTTCTCAGGGCTGATGCCCTCTGAGATGGCAAAAACACATCCTGATATTTGGGTTGGGGAAGATGAAGATGAAGGAAAGAATAATTTCGAAAGTGAATTTTTGGAGAAACAACTTCGGAAGAACAACCTCCAGATAAAATTCACCTACAATAAAATCAAAAACATGGAAGCGGGCCGTAACTTGTCCGACTCCATTAATAATTTATTCCAAAACGATTTAAATGTAATCGTGTACAATTTTGTGGACATGTTATCGCATGCGCGCACCGACATGGCCATGATCCGGGAATTGGCCCCGGATGAATCAGCTTACCGCTCGCTTACCAAATCCTGGTTCCAACATTCACCACTATTGGAAATCATCAGAAAAATTTCAGAAAAGAAAGCCAACGTGATCATTACGACAGACCACGGAACCATTCGCGTGAAACGGCCTTTTAAAATTGTGGGCGACCGTACAGTAAACACCAACCTTCGTTATAAGCAAGGAAAGAACTTGGGCTTTGATGGTGACAAACTTTTGGTAGCCACTAAACCGGAGCGGTTTTTCCTGCCCAAGCTGAATGTCTCTACCGCATATGTTTTTGCAATTGAAGATCAATTTTTCGCATATCCCAATAATTACAACTACTATGTGGGCTTTTACAACGACACTTTCCAGCATGGAGGAATTAGTTTGGAGGAAATGATAATCCCTTTAATTTTCTTATCTTCGAAAGATGCAACGTGAAGTAATAGCGAAACATTGGTCTGGCGTGACGCTCCAAAATTTGACTGAAATAAGTCAGGATTTATTGAAGCAGTTTCCAGAGCAAAAGGTTTGGCTTTTTCATGGCGATATGGGTGCAGGAAAAACAACCATTATAAAAAAAATTTGTGAATGCCTGGGAGTGAATGACACCATGAGCAGTCCAACCTTTACGCTTGTCAATGAATATGAAGGCGCGGAGGACAAGAAAATATACCATTTCGATTTTTATCGGATCAAAGATGAACGGGAGGCAATGGCAATAGGTATTGAAGAATATTTTTATTCCGGAAACTATTGTTTTATTGAATGGCCAGAAAAGGTTGCGACACTATTGCCCACTAACACACTTGATTTAACAATAAAAACAGAAGACCCCGATCATCGTACAATAGAAGTCACCACCAATGCCCATTAAGAAAAAAACAGGTTTTGAAGCCCTTGCCAAAAGTTCACTTTATCCGCAAGAACAGGTCCTTGAAGTAAAAAGAGGAAAGTATCAATTTGTGATCGGGTTGCCGAGAGAAGTTTCCCTTCAGGAAAATAGGATTAGTTTAACACCCGATGCGGTGGCACTATTGGTAAACAATGGCCATGAAATTATTATTGAATCCAAAGCGGGAATGGGATCGAAGTTTCGCGACCAACAGTACAGCGAGGCCGGTGCTAAAATCGTCCATTCGCCCGAGGAAGTCTACAAAGCTGCTGTAATCTTAAAAATTGAACCACCAACGTTAGAAGAAATTGAATTGATGCACCCCGGCCAGGTTTTGATTTCTGCGGTACAACCCGGCCAGATTCAAGTCGAGTATCTTCAAGCCTTGATGAAGAAAAAGGTAACGGCTTTGGCGTATGAATTTATTGAAGATAAAGTAGGAGGGATGCCGATCATTCGTGCCATGAGCGAAATTGCGGGAAGTACGGTGATGTTGATTGCGGCAGAATATTTAAGTACCACCAATAATGGACGCGGTGTTATCCTTGGCGGGATCACAGGAGTACCGCCAACAAAAGTGGTCATCATCGGATCAGGAACGGTTGCTGAATATGCAGCACGTGCTGCTTTTGGTTTAGGTGCCGAGATACAGATTTACGATAACCATTTATATAAACTAAGAAGATTAAAACATTTACTAGGCCAGCAAGTGTATACTTCCACCATTGATACATTAACGCTGAGTGAGAATTTAAAAACAGCCGATGTGGTGATCGGTGCATTGCGCCATGAGAAAGGACGGGTGCGCCATGTTATTTCAGAAGAGATGGTGATGCAGATGAAACCGGATTCTGTTATTGTGGATATTAGTATCGATCAGGGTGGCTGTATTGAGACATCGGAAATCACAACCCTCAACAAACCAACATACAAAAAGCATGGTGTAATCCACTACTGTGTCCCTAATGTTGCTTCGCGTGTGGCACGCACTGCTACCACAGCATTAAGCAATATTTTTACGCCTACTATTTTGCGCGCAGCGGAAGAAGGTGGTGTAGAGGAAATGATCTACATCCATAAATGGTTTTTGAGGGGCGTTTACACTTTTAAAGGCGGATTGACCAATGAGTTTCTTGCTCAGAAGTATAAACTCAAGTATAAAAACATTGAGTTGATTATGGCTGCACGTTTTTAGTTCGTGCTATTTTTTGAAAATAAAATACACGGCAAGGATCAACAGTGCAAAACCAATCAAGTGATTGGTACGAATGGTTTCATTCTTAAAGAAGAGAATAGAAAATCCTACAAAAACAACCAACGTAATCACTTCCTGGATAACTTTCAGCTGAACGAGTGAAAAAGGACCACCATTCGCTTTGTATCCCATTCGGTTTGCGGGCACCTGTAACATGTATTCGAAAAGGGCAAGTCCCCAACTGATCAAAATGATGGCTACCAATCCCAAACTTTTGCTCCACTCCATGTCTTTAAATTTCAGGTGGCCATACCAGGCGAGTGTCATAAACGCATTGGATAGCGTAAGCAATGCAATCATATAAAATCCTTTCATAGATTTTTTGACGGATCAAATTTTATCACAGTATTCTCAATTGGTTTAATAGATTGGAGGTACGCAAAGATGGCTTTCAAATCTTCCTCTTTTATATCCTTGTAATAGTTCCACGGCATCACCGTGTTAAATTCCCCGGGGGCTACAGTGTGAGGTGTATAGGTTGAGTCAGTATAGAGTTTGAACCGCGCCACAAATTGTTCTTCCGTCCAGGTACCAATGCCGGTTTTCTTATCAGGAGTGATGTTGGCGGAGCGAACGATGGTTCCTCCAGGCATCGGAAATTCGAAACCTCCTGCCATATACAATTCCATTTTGTACTCACCTTTTTCTTCCTGTGTGTGGCAGTCCATACAGATCGCAGCATTGGTTAAGTATTCCCCGTATTTTAGCAGATCTGTTTCGGGGGGTTTGGTAACAAATGCAGGTGGTTTGGGAATTGTGTTGATAATAAAATTCATCGGAAAATTTGAAACCGATGGTGGAGGTTCATTTTCAATTGGTTCTAATGTTCTCAGAAAAGCGATAATGGAATAGATGTCCTCCACATCCATAGTTGCATAATGTGGATAAGGCATGATCGGAAACAACGCATGTCCATCTTTTGATACGCCCATGGTAATGGCCCTGAACAATTCCCCATCAGTCCAATCGCCAACTCCGGCAGGGGTTATATTTCTTGAATAATAGTTTCCAGGAAATCCATACTCGGTTCCGAACAATTCACCCCCTTCTCCCATGCGTGATTCATTCACAGGGCCGGCAAATTTGGAAAAATCCCGTTGGGAATGGCACTCCAGACAACCTGTTACGAAGGTGGCCAGATACTTCCCGCGTTCAAGACGTTCAGGCGTGGCTTCAATGGTGAGGTCTGGTGCATCACCAACATTGGGTAGTGCATTACTGATGTAAACCAAAAATCCGGTAACAGCAAGGATCAAAATGACGATTAAGGCGGCAATAATTTTGAGGACTTTTTTCATAAGGTAGGTTTTAAGGCTACCGAATATAAATCCTTTTAAGAATATTTCAATTGCGTACAAAAATAAATCCCGATAGTTGCCTACCGGGATTTGATCTTTAACTGAGAAAGGATTGAATTTATTTCACCAGTTTTTTATACCGGATCCGATGGGGCTGATCGTCACCCAATCTTTTCTTCTTGTTTTCTTCATACTCACTGTAGCTTCCTTCAAACCAGAAAACCTGTGAGTCGCCTTCGAAGGCAAGGATGTGTGTACAAACACGATCAAGGAACCACCGGTCGTGGGAAATGATCACTGCGCACCCTGCAAAATTTTCAAGCCCCTCTTCCAATGCACGAAGCGTGTTTACATCCAAATCGTTGGTAGGCTCATCGAGCAACAAAAGATTGCCACCTTGTTTTAAGGCAATGGCAAGGTGTGCGCGATTCCGCATACCACCGGAAAGTTCTTTTACTTTTTTCTGTTGATCGTTTCCACCAAAATTGAATTTCCCAACATAAGCACGACTGTTCTGTTGTTTCCCGGCAAGTTCCATTAATTCATTTCCACCCGTGATGGCTTGCCATACAGTATCTTCCGGATTCAAATCGTCATGCTCCTGATCAACATAGGCGATCTTTACGGTTTCCCCAACGGAGAAGGTACCAGTATCGGGTTGCTCAGAACCAGTAATCATTTTAAAGAGTGTGGTCTTACCCGCACCGTTAGGTCCGATGATGCCGACAATCCCAGCAGGTGGAAGGGTGAAATTTAGATTTTCATAAAGTAACTTATCACCATACGCTTTTGATACACCCTGGGCTTCGATTACTTTATTTCCCAACCGTGGTCCGGGAGGAATGAATAGCTCGAGTTTTTCTTCGCGCTCTTTTACTTCCTGGCCTAACAATTTTTCATACGCCCCTAATCTTGCTTTTGCTTTTGCCTGTCTTCCTTTCGGATTCATGCGTACCCACTCCAACTCACGTTGCAAAGTTTTTTGACGTTTGGATTCACTCTTCTCTTCCGATGCAAGGCGTTTTTGTTTTTGGTCTAACCACGAGGAATAATTTCCTTTCCAGGGAATACCTTCTCCACGGTCAAGCTCGAGGATCCATCCGGCCACGTTGTCAAGGAAGTAACGATCGTGGGTCACGGCAATGATGGTTCCTTTATATTGTTTTAAATGTTGTTCGAGCCAATGTACCGATTCAGCGTCCAGGTGATTGGTAGGCTCATCTAATAATAATACGTCTGGTTCCTTCAGCAAGAGACGGCACAGCGCGACACGTCTTTTCTCACCACCAGACAAGTGCTCAATCTTCGCATCGCCTGGCGGGGTGCGCAGCGCATCCATGGCACGTTCTAATTTATTATCGAGGTTCCAGGCATCGGCAGCATCCAGTTTTTCCTGAACAACACCCTGCTTTTCGATCAACTTCTCCATTGCATCCGGGTCATCCATGAGGGCAGGATCACCGAATTTCTCATTGATGGCTTCAAATTCTTTTAAAAGGTCTACAATTTCCTGAGCACCCTCTTCGATTACTTCTTTTACCGTCTTGTTTTTGTCAAGTTGCGGTTCTTGTTCGAGGTACCCGACAGAATATCCCAGATCAGAAACCACTTCTCCCTGAAATTCTTTATCAATACCCGCAATGATGCGTAGGAGGGATGATTTTCCGGATCCGTTGAGTCCCAATACGCCTATTTTGGCCCCATAAAAAAAGGACAGGTAGATATTTTTTAAGACTTGTTTGCTGGGGGGATAGGTTTTGCTCACCCCGGTCATTGAAAAGATTATTTTTTCGTCACTCATAATGCTTGAATCAAGCCGCAAATATGGCAAAATTAGTTTGGGGATGTAAATGATTGGCCTATATATGGTTGCAATTTATGACGGGATGAAAAATTGTAACACAGGGCGTTCAACAGACAGATTTTGAACTTTGGCATAAATAAAGGGAATGCATGTTTGATTTGTGTTTTTAAATTTTACTTTTGCGGAAAATTAAAAGGGTAAAATTATGTACTGGACACTCGAATTGGCATCGTATTTAGAAGATGCACCCTGGCCCGCAACAAAAGATGAGCTAATTGATTATTCAATCCGCTCGGGTGCACCATTGGAAGTTGTAGAGAATCTTCAGGAACTGGAGGATGATGGTCAGCCCTATGAGAGCATTGAGGAAATTTGGCCGGATTATCCAACGAAGGAAGACTTCTTCTTTAATGAAGATGAATATTAGCCTTACGGTGCATATCGTATTGCGATAGATATTACATACAGAACTCAAAAGGCACCTGATGGTGCCTTTTGTTTTTATGAGGTTTTAACGTTGAGCATTATTTGATTTTAAATCCTTCCTTGGATCAAGAAACTTTAGCGTTACGATAAAATTTGTCAAAGCAAGTAAAAGGAAAAATCCGGGAATGTAAGGCGGTTTAATTTTAAGGGGAAGGACTTCTGCCGGTACCGCTGGTTGCAGATGTACCCATACTCCCGTTGACATCATTACAATAATTATAAGAGACGAACCACCAATAGCCAACTTGAAATTAGAAGGGGATAATTTTTTTCTGAAAACCAAACTCCCAAGAAGGATGACTCCAACAGTGATTTCACCGGTAATCCCCATCCAATAAGAAATTTCACCTAGACCACTATTGGCAACCTGAACGGAATACCAAACTTTAAAGGGGTTCACAAATTTAAGAACGCCAAACATGAACATGGAAGCGCCCAGGAAAATCGAAATAATTTTTACAGTTCTCATTGGGTTTTAAATTGAATGGAAAACAAAACTATTCGAGAACAATGGTCGGCTGTTGGTATTCTGGTTCAAAGATTGGTGAAATCAGTTCATTTCTCTCCCCGAATTTTTTGCCTATAAATCTGTGGTGTGAGGTTGGTGTGCTTCTTGAAGGCCTTTGTGAAATTGGAAACATCATTAAACCCAACCTGATAGCAAACTTCACTGATGGAATATTCAGAATACTGAAGAAGTTTCTGCGCCTCTTCCAACCGTTTGGTTTGAATAAAGTTGGCGGGACTGTCGTTGTAAAGTTCACGAAACTCCCGCTTAAAGGTTGACAAGCTAAGGCCGCAAAGCTTTGCCAGTTCATCAAGCGAAAGGTTTGAGAACATGTGAGTTTGAATAATTTCTTTTAATGCTGTTTTTCTTGGTGAGAAAAGATGGTGAATCAAACCAGAAAGGGTTGCCGCATGATTGGTTTGTAAAAGCAAAAGGATCAGTTCTTTTATTTTAAGGATTAAAATATCATTTGTTACCAGCGCTGAATTTTCAAAATAAAACTCCAGACTTTGAATGAAATGATTGATGACGGTTGTGTTGTCAATGGTGGGGTTTAATTTTTTTATTGGATTCGCAGCAACAGATTTTGGAATCTCATTTATAAAAATTTCTTTCAGCAAGTCTGGGAATAGGTGAACGGCAATCACTTCAATGGTGCCGGTGGTATTGTGTACCAGGTCGGCAAAATGGTTTCCACATTGCAACAAGATACTCTGGGAAGGGTCTACCGATAGTTGGTGCTCCGCAGACGATAGTGATATTTTTCCGTTTCTGAAATGCAAGAAACAACCTTCGTTTGGGAAAATTGCGGCATAGCGGAACGGTGTCTGAATAGTAAGTTTTTCAATGAGGCACTTGTCTGCAAAATCAAATTTTTTTCTAGTCAGGATCATGGGGAATTGTGCGGACTTGAAAATGTTTTTAAAAACGTAATAGGAATGTAGTTTTAATTCCGGGTTCAGATTCAACGGTAAGCGTTCCATTATGCATTTGCATGATTTGCCGTGAGAGGCTTAGCCCAATTCCGGAGCCGAGTTTTTTCGTGGAGTAAAAAGGGATAAAGATATTGACCAATGCTTCGGGAATAATACCGGATCCGTTGTCGGTCACTTCAATTTTAACTCCACCCTCATCGTAACTTCCATGCATTTCAATTTTCGGATTCTTTTCTTCGGTCAATGCTTCCATTGCATTTTTCAACAAATTGATCAGCACCATTTCGATCAACTCATCATCTGCCTGGATGGTGAGGTACTCTGAACTACAGCTGCTGTGGAATTCAATGGATCGTTTCTTAAATTCCGGTTTCATTAGCTGACTCACTTTTTCAATGAGGGTTTGCAACCGAACGGTTTTGATTTTTGGCAGGGGAAGCGAAGTGTATTCACGATAAGCATCAATAAAGGTAATGAGCCCTTTGCTTCGATTCTCTATCGTTTCCAACCCTTCGCGTAAATCTTCAGCGCCTTCGGTTTTTAAAATATAGTGATCGCTTTCCTGTATCAACTCATGCTCCAGTACGCCTTTTAGTGTAGAGGTTAACGAAGAGATGGGTGTAATGGAGTTCATGATTTCATGCCGCAATACACGCGTCAGGTTTTGCCATGAATCAAGTTCTTGTTTTTGCAATTCCGTTTGGATGTTCTGCATGGTCACCAGTTTTATGGATTCGCCCTGAATACGGATTTCCGTAGCCTGAATGGTCAACGACATTTCATTGTTGCCTTTGTATAGTACACTCTTACCGGCTTCCACATCCCAAATCGCATCAAAAAGTTTGCTGTTTAATTTTTTCAGATCGCGAATGTTGTCAAGTGTTTGAATGCCGATGATCCGTTTTGCATTGGCATTGATCAATTGGATATCCCCTTCCGGGCCGAAAGATAAAATACCGGTGCGCACTTGTTGTACCACTGTATTTAGGTATTGCCAATGCTCTTCTTTTTCCGAACGCGCTTTGCGAAAAGCTTCCAACACATCGTTGAAGGCAATATTCAATTGTTTGAAACTTTTACCGAGTTTATTGTCGGCCTGAAAACTTGAAATGAAATCGGAATATCTGATCGATTCTAAAAAGCGCGTGAGCTTGCGGTTTGTTTGACTGATAAACCGGAAGAGATCAATAAATTGAACGAGTAAAATGATACAGGTGAGTAAGGCCGCAAAAATCATATTGGGCCGGGAAAACATAAAGGTGAGCAACGTGAGCGTGATCCCTAAGAATATAACACGGAGGATAACACGAGTGCGGAAATCGCTAAACATTATAGCCCATGTTTTTCAAGTCTTCGGTATAAGGATGAACGCGTAAGTCCAAGTTCGGTAGCAGCTTGCGTAATGTTGCCGTTATACTTTTTCAAAACTTTTCGGATCAACAGTTTCTCTACTTCTTCCAAATTAAATTGGTCAAGGTTGAGCGCAGCTTCTTCTTTTCCTGTTGATTGCGTAAGATTAAAATCTTCCGGCTGCAGCGTACTTCCGTTTGATAAAATCACCGCCCGTTCCACGGCATGTTGGAGTTCACGGATATTGCCAGGCCAATGATGTTTGGTCATGCGGTTTAATGCTGCCTCGCTGAGCGAAGTTTTTTTGTTGTACTTATCAGCGTATTGCTTCAGGAAATGGTTGGCCAGCAACGGAACGTCTTCAATGCGATCACGCAAAGGTGGTATCTCAATTTCTATCGTGTTGATACGGTACAACAAATCCTGACGGAATCGATTTTCTTTTACCATATCGTAAAGGGGCAGGTTGGTCGCACAAATCAAGCGAATGTTGATCAACATATCTTTGTTTGATCCCACACGACTTACTTTTCTGTTTTGGATGACTGTTAAAAGTTTTGCTTGTAAGGGCATGGATAGATTTCCAATTTCATCCAAAAACAAAGTGCCATTGTTGGCCAGTTCAAAACGACCGGCACGATCTTCTTTGGCATCGGTGAATGCACCTTTCTTATGTCCGAAAAGTTCGCTTTCAAAAAGTGTTTCGGTGATGGATCCTAAATCCACACTCACAAAGTTTTCACCTTGTCGCGATGAGTTGCGATGAATGGCCCGCGCAATCAATTCTTTTCCGGTTCCGTTCTCCCCCAGGATCAATACATTGGCATCTGTCTTCGCCACCCGGTCGATGGTTTGAAAAATATGTTGAAGCGCTGCACTTCTGCCAATGATTTCACTATAGCGTTTGTTTATTTCCTGGTTGATCTCCTGATTTTTGAAACGAAGTGTTTCGATTTCATTTCGTGATTCGCGGAGGCGCATGGAGGAGTAAAGCGTAGCTAACAGTTTTTCATTTTCCCATGGTTTCAAAACAAAATCAGTTGCGCCTGCTTTTATTGCCTTAACCGCCATTTGCACATCGCCATATGCAGTGATCAATACCACCACTGCGGAAGGATCGATCTCTAAAATTTTTTCCAACCAGTAATATCCTTCACTACCGCTGCTCACATCTTTGGTAAAGTTCATGTCCAACAGAATCACATCATAGGATTCGTTTTGCATGAGGGCCGAAATGGCTTTAGGATTTTTCTCCGTATCGACTTGCGCAAAATGCCTTTTCAAATACATCTTTGCTGCTTTCAGCAAATCTTCATTGTCGTCTACAATCAGGATTTTACCTTTTTTACTTTCCATTGATTCTGTTCTTGTGTTTAACCTTGCCCTTTTAATTAAGGACATAACCGTCCGCTAGCGGGCAAAGCGCATACCATATGTAATAATCACTGAATTCGCACTAAAAACCCAGATAAGTGCTTGATTTTAGTACGTTTTGTGTTCGTTATCGAACGAAACCGTTCACATGTGAACGTACAATTTGGATCTCTTTCTTCGAAATTGACCTCCATTGCGCATTATTTAGCCTTGGCACACTTGTTGGCTTTCGGAGCGTGCAAAGATTGTATTTGAAATTATTTCATGGATAAAAAGATTAAAAAGAAAACCTGGACACTCAAGCGCATTGCTATGGGTGGTGCTATCGCGTTGTTTGTAGGATTTGTTGTCTACCAATTATTTTTCACCGACCGAAGGTCAAAACTGAAAGTTGATAAGGATAAGATCACGATCTCCACAGTTGAAATGGGGATATTTCAAGATCGTATACCCAACACCGGAATTGTAGAGCCGCTGCGCTCTGTCTTTCTTGATGCTGTAGAAGGAGGTTCCATTAAAAGCATTACTGCGGAAAGTGGAGCGATTCTAAAAAAAGGAGACGAAATCATGGAGCTAAGCAACCTAAACCGGGAATTGCAAGTCTTACAGCAGGAAGCTCAGCTAAACGAAAGTATAACGCGCGTGCGGGACACCCGATTAGGCATTACACGAAATGATTTGGAGCAACGCCAAATGTTGGCGTTGGTTGACAATCAACTTGCCATTTTGGGTCCGCAGTATAGACGGCAAAAAACCCTTTTTGAAAAAGAGTTGATCTCCAAACAAGAATTTGAGCGCACTGAAGCGGACTATAATTACAATATTGAGCGAAGAAAGATTACGTATGAATCGTATCGAAATGATTCCATCAACCGATATCGGCAATTGCGCGAATTGGATGCGGCTGAAAAAAGAATGAGTCTTAACCTTGAAGGAATTGGAAGGATCTTGGATAATCTGATTATCCGTGCTCCGATTGATGGTCAGCTTTCCAGGCCACAATTGGAAGTGGGCCAAGCGGTGACGGTAGGTCAGCGATTAGGGCAGATTGATGAAGTTGGAACGTATAAAGTTCGCGTACCCATTGATGAATTGTATTTGCCCCGGATTACCCAAGGGTTGAAAGCAACCACACCGTATGCCGGAAAAGAATATGAATTAGTAATTACCTATGTCTACCCAACCATTCAAAACGGTCGCTTTGATGTAGATATGCGATTTACCGGTGAGACACCTGAAGGGATTCGAAGGGGAGGATCGTTGCGCTTGCGGATTGAGCTCGGCCAATCCTCTGAAGAGTTGTTGTTGCCCGTTGGTGGATTTTATAAAGACTCCGGTGGCAATTGGGTATTTGTTGTGGAACCCGATGGCAGCAGGGCTGTACGTAGGGATATAAAATTGGGAAGGAAGAATACCGAATTCTATGAAGTGTTGGAAGGATTGCAGCCGGGAGATCGCGTGATTACTTCATCCTATGAGAATTTCGGAAACAATGAAGTCCTTATTTTAAACTAAAGTGTAACCTAAATATAAAAATCAAGTTTAACCCCAGTAGCCAAAAACTAATCGACTAAAACGAACATCCTTTTAAAACGAACATCCTTAAACTGAAAATAAATCAAAGCCATGATCAAATTAAAAAACCTAGAAAAAGTTTACACTACAGAAGAAGTGGAAACAACTGCATTGAACAATATCAACCTTGAAATCAAAGAAGGTGAATTTGTTGCGATAATGGGACCTTCCGGTTGCGGTAAGTCTACCTTGCTGAATATCCTTGGATTGTTGGACAACCCATCCAATGGTGAATACAATTTCGGTGAACACGAAGTTGCCAGATATTCAGAACGTCAACGTGCACAATTGCGCAAAGGATCAATCGGGTTTGTATTCCAAAGCTTCAACCTAATTGATGAACTTACAGTATTCGAAAATGTTGAGCTTCCCTTGTTGTATTTGAAAGTTCCTTCAGCAGAAAGAAAACAACGCGTTGAAGAAGTGTTGGAACGCATGAACATCATGCACAGAAGAAACCATTTCCCGCAACAACTATCGGGTGGTCAGCAGCAGCGTGTTGCAATTGCCCGCGCGATCGTTGCAAAACCAAGGGTAATTCTTGCCGATGAGCCTACCGGTAATTTGGACTCTGT
>JBGTGG010000360.1:0-1740 GCA_041746855.1 Cyclobacteriaceae bacterium
GGTCAGTGTAAGTGATATCGCACCAACGGTTTCATCGTTGCTTCACATTGCTTTTCCAAATGGAACGGTAGGAAAAATCCTTCCCGTAAGTAAATTGAATGAGTAAATTATTTACACAAATCTATGTTCTTGAGAAAATAAAAGTTCCCACGGTGTGGATTCAACACCTGCTTGTGTGAAATTTTCTCCACTACTTCCCGCCTTTGTTTGCGATGCCAGCACCGCTATAGTGTGGTATGGTTTTGACTGAATATAATACTACCAGATTATCAACAGAACACTAAAAATTTCTTGATTATGGTAGTAGCACTAAAAAATATAGCGAGTAAGATAGCAATTTGTTTAATCATCGGGATGATTTTCACAGCATGTGCTGTCACCACCGGATCCATTGTCACCGATTATGATCGGGATGCTCCATTCAATTCGTATCAAACTTTTTACTGGTCCGATGATTTTCAAATGCAAAACGGAAAAAGTGAAGACCCGATTTTTTATAATACATTGATAAAGAAGCGGCTGAAAAAAGCAATCACCGATGAGATGGTGGGAAGGGGATATCAGTTGGATGAAAAGAATCCGGATTTACTTATTAATACGCATGTGTTGGTAGAGCAAATCAGTACCAGCCAAAACAATTACCCCGCGTACCCCTATTTTTACTATTGGGGAAACCCTTCTTCTTTCTCAACCACAACACAACGAAAGGAAGGTGCGCTGATCATAGAGTTGATAGACAAAGACCGACATCAATTGGTATGGCAGGGGTATGCACCGGATGTTTTTCAAACACGTACGGAAGATAAGCAACGTGAGATTCGTGATGCAGTTTCCTTGATATTTGCCAAGTACGAATACCGGGCGCCAACATCCTCGGACTAACCGGAAAGCGCTGGATACTTGCACCTAAAAGAGAAATACCTTTTAACCCATAAAAATTATGAACACAAAACATAACGTTAACTTCTTAGGACTGATAGTCATCTTGATCCTATTAGCAAATTGTAAAGGCCAAACGGAAAGGCAGGATGATCAAACCGATCTGAGCACGGAAGAAACCACTGACCTGAATGACACTGAAACACGTGCCCACTATACTCCTATCGAATCGGTTGCCATGCTTAATGCTGCCAGCGGTAGCAATGTTTCCGGCAAGGCCACCTTCACGCAAGTTGGAGAGGATTCCGTAAGAATTATCCTTTCGATTTCGAATGCGAAACCCGGAAGTCATGCGGTACACCTGCATGAAAAAGGAGATTGCAGTGCTGCGGATGCCACTTCAGCCGGAGGGCATTGGAATCCCACCAACGTGAAGCATGGAAAAAGAGGAGATGAAGAATTTCACAAAGGTGATATTGCCAACATGACCGTAGATGAAAGTGGAAATGGTTCATTTGAAATGACCATTGAAGGCTGGACAATTGGTGGAACAGGGGAGAGTGATATCCTGAACAAGGCAGTGATCATACATGCCGGAGCAGATGATTTTACTTCGCAACCTTCAGGTGCTGCAGGCGCACGCATTGCGTGCGGGGTGATTGAGAAGAATCAAAGCATGAACAATTAAAAAAATAAGTGAATAGGGAACATTAAATTTTAAACACCATGAAAGGAAAATTGGAAAATAGAAAAATAGCCATTTTAATGACCGATGGATTTGAAGAAGAAGAATTTACCAAGCCGCAGGAGGCGCTGAAAAACGAAGGTGCCATCACGGAAGTAATTTCTGAAAAGTCCGGA
>JBGTGG010000361.1:0-7178 GCA_041746855.1 Cyclobacteriaceae bacterium
CGTTGCAAATCAACATCCACCAAAGCCTCTGGGTTTTCATCGTTCAAATGGAATTGAATTAAATCCTGAAGAAGGGTAAGCGCATGAAATTTTAATGAAAGAGAATCTTGCGATTGAATTTTTAGATCAGCGAAAGCTTGAGCATCCGAAAAATATTCCGGTTGATCCAACACAAATTCATATGCCGGTCGTGTAAGATCAGGTTCTCCACTTGAGTAAAACTGAATCGCGCGATGCGCTAGAAAATCGTACAGTGTAGGGCGGTATGCGCGACCCAATTCATTTCCCTCGTGCAACACCTCTTGATAAAGTTCTATGGAGGTGTCTTTTGATTCCTTTTCAAACAATAAGGATTGCTCATAATGAAAAACCGTTTCCTGAACAATCCGATCCAGACTCCAGGTTTCTACGTCATCATTATCAAACTGAGTGGTTTCACTGCGATTATAAAATTTATGACGATGGTTTTGATAATAGCGCCAATACATTTCCGCCAATAAAGAATGCAAGAGTGGCTTGGAAGGGAAAACAGCTTTCTCTACCTCTGCTTTCATTGTGTTAAGATTCAGCACCAACGCATTCTCTTCTTTTGAGTCGATGTACTTGAGGCGGTGAATCAACGCTTTCACCAGTTGGGTCGGATCCTTGTCCTGCTCGGCTTGCTTATAAATTTCCTCAACGGTTTTAAGTGCGGATTCGGGTAGACCTTTGGTATCATTTTCCTGAACTACTTTCCAGGATTCCTCATAGTTATATTTCACAGTCGGGGTTGTATTTTTTTGCGCACAGGATATGGTAATAAAAGCAGCCCATACGCATACGGTTAGGGGTTGAATAGCGGAAATCAGTAGTCTTTGCATAAATTTAAAAAGGACAAGATTGTTAAAAGTCACAACGGTAAGATGCACTGCATCGTGCTTTTCCATAATAAATATCGAAAATATTGGCTTCCTTTCGAAAGTCAGGTATACCATGTATGATTTTGGGGTAACTTAAACACATTAGGTCTTATTTTTTGATCAGATTTGAAATTTGAAAACTATGCCAATGCGTCTACTTGCATTTTTTATTGGCCTTCTGACTTGCGTCAACCTGCACGCCCAGGAAAACGAAGACATTGTCTGGTTCGAAAGCTTTTTCTTGCCAACCACAGAACGTTCTACTCAGGAAGCACTTAATAATCGCAATGATAGGCTTTTAGCGGCTACCGAAACGAAAGATCTTCCAGAAGAATTAAAAATTAAAAAAGAACTTGGGCTTATCCATCTCACCCAAACCCACAATTATGAAAAGGCACTCGATTATTTTATTGATGCCCTTACATTAGAAGACTCCCTTCATCAGGAACAAAAGAAAGTCTTCACGTATCTTGGGTTATCCAAAGTCTTTGAGGCCGTTGGCGATTTTAACAAATGCACAGAATTGCTGGAATCTGCCAAAGCCATTAATGAGTCAACAAAAAATATTGATGTGCTTGTGCTCATTCTCAATGAGATGGGAAAAATCAATGCCGCGCTCGGATTGCTTTCAGAGGCACGCGAAAATTACGAACTGGTATTGGAGTACAACGAGGAATTGGATCGACCTTCTGTACAAGCAGAAGCACTTTACAATTTGGGTCACCTCAACACATTGGAAGGAGATTATCCAAAAGCGTTGGAGAATCATAAAAGTGCACTGGCAATTTATCGTTCGGTATATAATCGAGAAAAGGAAGCGCGCTTGTTAAATGATATTGGTGAACTCTATCTATTAATGAAAAATGAGGAACGCACGTATGCCAATCATTTGGCCGGATTAGAAATCAGAAAATCGTTAAAAGATAAGGTTGGAATTGCTGAATCGTATAATAACATTGGCGTACTCTATTATATACAGAAGAAATATGATCGCTCCATTGCGAACTTACAATTGGGACTAGCTTCGGGTCAGGAGGCACAAGCACAACAACACATTAGCAGAAGTTATGAATATTTGAGTTTATGTTATGAAGCGCTGAACGACTATAAGAAAGCATTCGAATACAAACAATTGCATCTCGCCATCATTGAATTCATTCAGAATGAGAAAACAGAACAAAAATTATTAGAGACTCAGAATCGATATGTGATCGAGCGAAAAGAATCCGAGATTTCAGATCTTGAGGGTGACCGCGACCGAAAAGAAAAGGAACTTCAAAATCAACGTCAATTTCGAAATTTATTTGTTGTGCTGACCACACTAGCACTGGTAGTCTTAGCGTTGATTCTCTACTTATACATGATCAAAAGACGATCAAATAAAATTTTGCAAGTGGTCAATTCAAAAGTAAAAATTCAAAATTCGGAACTCCAAAACCTGAACGCCACCAAGGATAAATTCTTTTCTATTCTTGGGCATGATTTGAAAGGTCCTTTAAATTCATTGAGTTCTTTTTCCAATTTGTTAATTAACTACACGGATAGTCTGAGCAAAGAAGAAATCCAACAGTTGGCTACCGATTTAGATAAATCCATAAAAAATTTATACTCGTTGCTGGAAAATTTATTGGAATGGTCGCGGTCGCAAACCGGGAACATTGCTTTTACTCCAGAAATATTTGACTTGACTGTGTTGCTGGAAGAAAACAAAGCACTGCTTCAGGCGCAAGCTGAAACCAAAAAAATCGAAATTATTAATAGTTACACTGATTCTGTACCTGTTAACACGCACAAACATTCCATCAATACTGTTATCCGGAATGTAATTTCCAATGCCATTAAATTCACGCCCGAAGGCGGAACCATTACCACCAACATGAAAAAAGAAGATGATTTTGTGGTGGTCTCTATTGCCGATACCGGTGTAGGAATGAGCCAGGAAGTAATCGACAAGCTTTTCCGTATTGATACAAAGCACTCTACCAAAGGTACTGCCAACGAAAAAGGTACCGGGTTGGGATTAATTCTTTGCAGAGAATTTGTGGAAAAGAATGGCGGAAAGATTTGGGTAACGAGTGAAGAGAATGCTGGCTCGATTTTCAGTTTCTTAATACCTATTTAGATATTAGACGTTAGATATAAGACGCAAGACATTAGATAAATCTGTTTTCTTGTGACTTTTACGTCTTCAAATAATTCTGGTTTAAAAATTTGATGATGCGAATTCTGATTACACTAATTTTTATCATCCCATTATTGACACAATCGGGTTTCTGCCAAGAAAAAGATTCAATCGATGCCGATGCTATCTGTGTATACGAGCCGACTCCGACTGCATCATTTCCCGGAGGTATGAATTCTCTTTATAATTTTATTGAAAAAAATATTCAATACCCTGTGCATCACTTCAGTGGTAAAGTATATATTAAATTCACTGTAAACACAGATGGTTCTTTGAGTAATTTTGAACCATTGAAAGGTCATTGTACAATCTGTAGCAACAAAGCGACCGAGATGATGCAAAAAATGCCAAACTGGATTCCAGCAAAAGAAAACGGAATACCTGTTAGAACTCAAATGGTTATGCCAATACAATTTGGATTAAAACCATAGTGTAAGATCTAACGTCTTCTTCAAACAAAAGAGGCTCGCCAAAAATTGACGGCCACCTTTCGCTTGAACTCCACAAAAAACGCTATGGCATTAACATTTGTGCGGAGAGATTAAAACCAACAGCAAGTAGCAAGTAGTAAGACACAAGAGCTAAATCGAAGGAAGTCTTGATATTAGCGTCTTGCTACTTATGTCTTTTTAGCCGTTGCACCTCATCCTGTAATGAAAGCACATTCATCGCCAGATGATCCACGGATACAGAAGTATTCGTTTCAATTTCCGGAAACTGCGTAGAGAAAAATCCTTTCACACTCCATACTTCCAACACATCATCAACTGCTACAGCATACGGATCGTATTGCTTATTATCCGAAACCAATAAAAATTTCTTTTCTTTCTCTAAAAAATTAAACACTCTTTTAAAGACAACGCCTTCCTGCTCAATTAATAAAATGTAAGGCTTTCCGCTTTTGATAGAATTTAATGACTCTACATATTCCCCAAAGACAATGGTGCCCGGTAGAATCGGCAACATCGAGTCGCCTTTTATTTCAAAAGCCCGATACGTACCCTGCGATAACATCGGTAAACTAATTTTCGGCAACTCGCTTACAAATTCCGGATCTTGAAATCCATTCATATAACCAGCCGAGGCTTTCTGCGATACCAACTCTATGTTCTCTTTATTATTAGCATCCACCGTAATGGCCAGCACTTCCTTCCCTCTTGAAAATTGTTGCTCCTTCCACTTTTTCTCAGGAACCGTACTCAAATCCTTTTGTACCAACTGATCCAAGGAAACACTAAACATCGCAGACACTTCCAACAAACACGTTAAGGGTGGTGTCGCACGCTCTTCTTCATACGCACCAATCGCGGAAGTTTTTACGCCCAACTTTTCGGCCATCTGCTTTTGCGTAAGCCCTTGTTGCGTGCGTAAAAATTTAAGGTTCTTGTTTACCGTAATCATAGCATTCCCATTTATTAACCTTTCCACTAACTCAGGATAAAACATGATTATCCCGTTAAGCTTTTCGAAACCGCTTAATTTCTTCGTTTTAAGGTAGTACAAATTAAAACTAAATATTTTAGTAATACAATAATTATTTATACTAATTATTTTAGTTATTTAGCGTCATGGATCGGAACATCATACACATGGATTTAGACGCCTTTTTTGTGGCGGTAGAGTGCAAGCGGGATAAAAAATTACGTGGCCTTCCTTTAATAATAGGCGGAAGCAGTCGCAGGGGCGTGGTCGCGGCCTGTAGTTATGAAGCGCGAAAGTTCGGGGTACACTCTGCGATGCCCATGTATTTGGCGCTCCAACTTTGTCCGGATGCCAAGGTAATTTCCGGTGACATGGAAGCCTACAGCCAGGCTTCGCATTTAGTAACGGAGGTAATTTCAGACAGCGCACCCATGGTAGAGAAATCATCGATAGATGAATTCTATATTGACGCCAGCGGTATGGATCGTTTCTATGGTGCTTTTAAATGGGCGTGTGAATTGCGCAAAAAAGTGATGGTGGAAAGTGGATTGCCAATTTCGTTGGGGATGTCGGTAAACAAACTCGTTTCGAAAGTCACCACCAACCAATTCAAACCCAATGCAGAACGCTTTATTCCAGTCGGCACTGAAAAAGATTTTCTCGGACCCCTTACGGTAGATCAAATTCCGATGATCGGAAAACAAACCGCCTCCTTCTTATATGATATGGGCGTGCGCACAGTTTCCACCTTACGGGAAATGCCGTTGAATTTCCTGACCAGTGCGTTCGGTAAAAACGGAACCAGTCTGTGGAACAAAGCCAACGGTATCGATCACTCTCCGGTTGTTCCGTACGCAGAACAGAAGTCTATCTCTACAGAAAGCACTTTTGAAAATGATACGATCGATGTGAAGCGGATGAAATCCATTCTCATTGCCATGATCGAAAAGGTGGCGTTTCAATTACGCGAGCAGAAAAAACTTACCGCCTGTGTAACGGTGAAAATCCGGTATTCCAATTTCGATACCGAAACCAAACAAGTGCATATCCCTTACACTTCTTCCGACCATGTGTTGTTGCGCGTGGTACAAGAATTATTTGATAAACTCTACAACAGACGGATGTTGATCCGATTAGTGGGCGTGAGATTGAGTCACCTGGTACACGGCAACCATCAGATTAATCTGTTCGATGATACACTGGAGAGCATCAATCTGTACGAAGCGATGGATCGCATGAAACACCGCTATGGGTCTGAAAAACTGGTGCGTGCCACTACATTGGGAGTAAGCCGAAGAGTAAGAATGGAGATGAATATGTTTAAAGGAAATCTTAGATAAAACTATTATGACACAAATTGTCAAAGACAGAAATTACCTTAGCATCATAAAAAAAGAAAGAATTATGAAGCCAATCGTTAAAATTCAAAAGCAGGTTCAGGAGTTATTTTTTATGATCGCTCCTCCTCCACACATTCTTAGTGATGTTCGTGTATTGAAAGATGATGTTCATTATCTCATCGGTCACGACTTTGCTGATCAACACGCCAGGGCACACATCTCTTTATTTCATTATGCCGATGAGCATGCTGATGAGATGTTGGATTTTGTAGAAGCAAAGGCCTATGAATTCGAGCCTTTCAATGTGTTGTTAAAAGATTTCAACGTTTTCATTAATGGATCGAAGCGTACAATCTATATGGACATCATCAACAAATATCCGATCCGTGATATTTTTGAAAAACTAATTAAAGAGGACGCCAACTTTACTCCACACATTTCGATTGCGAAAAACTTAACGAATGAAGATTTCTTAAAGTGCTGGCCGTATTTAAAAGAATTGAAATACAGCAACCAACATTTTCTTTGTGATCGGATTACTGTTTTACAAAAAACAGGCAATCGTTGGTCACATTACAAAGACATTATGTTTGGAGAATGATGTATGTACTTCAATTGCCACACCGTTTTCAGTTTCAAATATGGAACGCTCTCCATAGAAAAGCTCTATGCTGAAGCACTACGGTGTGGTGTCCAAAAAATAGCGTTAACAGAAATCAACAACACTACTTCCTACATTGAGTTGTTGCGGTTACGGGAAGAGAAAAAAGAAACCCATCCAGAACTTCCCCTTCTTGACATTGCAGTAGGGATTGAATTCCGAAACGGTCATGACCTCCTGTACATCGCACTTGCCAAAAACAATAACGGATTCGAACAAATAAATCGTTTCCTTTCCTATCACAACCGCGAAGAAAAAGAATTCCCCGTTCGTGCTCCCGAGTTTGAAGATGTGCTCATTGTCTATCCTTTTGGGAAAACAGAACCCGAAACACTTCGCGAAAATGAATTCATTGGCGTGCGAAGTCACCAACTTACGAAGCGCGACTTTCAAACTACTTACAAAATCCTTCCTCAAAAATTCGTTGCCTGGCATCCTGTTACCTTTCAAACGAAAGTTGATTTTAACACCCATCGCCTGCTCCGCGCCATCGATAAGAATCTATTGTTGAGTAAACTTCCTCCACACGAACAGGCGCAACCCGATGAGATGATGATGCCCGAATCGGGGTTAAAAAAAAACTTCGTAAACTTTCCGGAACTTATAGCCAACGCTAACACACTTCTCAGTCAATGTTCGATTGATTTTGAATTGGGAACCGATAAAAACAAAAA
>JBGTGG010000362.1:0-5242 GCA_041746855.1 Cyclobacteriaceae bacterium
GTTGCTTTCCGCTATGAATTTCCGGAGACATCCGAGGATATTAAAAGAATAAAATCAGAAGCAACAACCTTTCATTTCAAAGACAGCACACGCGCCTGGCTTCAACCTAAAACGGAAGCACAGACAGGTTTTGAACATACCAATCCATCGTACGAAGCGCATTATATGATGGACATCCCAACAGGAACCCCATCACCCGGACAAAATGGATGGGTTTATCCTGCGTTGTTTAAGTACCAGGATGTATGGATGTTGATAACAGAAGCTGGCTTAGAAAGGAATTATTGTGGTACGGCATTGCAACAACATTCTCCCTACAATGAATACAAAATAAATTTCCCGCAAGCACCGGAAGTATTCACCGATGGTACACTAAATCCGGAATCAACATTGCCCTGGAAAACTCCATGGAGAATTATCGCAATCGGTGATCTTAAAACAATTGCTGAATCGACATTGGGAACTGACCTTGCAGCGCCAGCCGTAGAAATGGATGATTCATTTATCAAACCTGGAAAAGCTTCCTGGAGCTGGATCATTAAGAAAGATGATTCCACCGTGTACGATGTTCAGAAAAGATATATTGATTTTGCTGCGGATATGAACTGGCAATATTGCCTGCTCGATGCGAATTGGGATCAGTTGATCGGATATGATTCCGCAAAGCTACTAGTCGACTACGCGAAGGAAAAAAATGTTGGGCTGTTGTTATGGTATAACTCTGCCGGTGATTGGAATACCGTCAAGTTTACACCCAAGAATAAATTATTGACGCATGAAGACCGCATGAAGGAATTTGCAAAGCTACATGATATGGGAATTAAAGGTGTCAAAATAGATTTCTTTTCGGGCGATGGCCAATCGATGATTCAATACTATGAAGACATTTTGCAAGATGCTGCCGACAATAAATTGTTGGTAAACTTTCATGGCGCAACATTGCCAAGAGGATTACAGCGAACTTATCCGAATTTGATGACGGTCGAAGCAGTGTTTGGCTATGAGATGATTACGTTTGGGCAGCAGTCTGCTAATAAAGCACCCGAACACTCAGTAATGTCTGCACTGGTTCGCAATGCATTTGACCCAATGGATTTCACTCCGATGAACCTGTATAAAATCCCACGTATTAACCGTGTTACAACGGCTGCGTTTGAATTGGCTACTTCTGTACTATTTCTGTCGGGTATACAACATTATGCTGAAACCCCGGAAGGGATGGCGCATGTTCCGGAATACGTAAAAGATTTTTTAAGGCAACTTCCCAATAATTGGGACGATGTAAAATTTATTGATGGCTATCCTGGGAAATTATATGTCGTAGCAAGGAAAGCGGATAACAAGTGGTATGTGGCGGGCATCAACGGTGAGAATATTGAAAAAGAACTTTCGCTTGATGTATCCTTTTTAAAAAATAAGAAAGGCGAACTCATTTCTTCCGGAAATGCAGCAGGCGATGAACCATCTTTTCAATCCAGAGAAATGGTAATTCCCGAATCCGGGGAATTGAAGATCACCCTAAAAGGAAATGATGGTTTCGTTGCCGTGTTTGAGTAATGCGCAAATCTGATTTTGCAAGACGTATAATGAAATTGATATTATTTTAATAAAAACCTCAGGAACGATCAAAATGAAAAAAGCAATCCGATTCTTATTCCTTTCGCTTTCCTTGTGTATACTTTCTTTAAGCGTGGCGGTGGCCCAATTACCGTATCAGAATCCCGACCTTTCTTCTGAAGCGCGTGCGAAAGATCTAATTTCCAGATTGACATTGGAAGAAAAGGCAGCGTTGATGTGCGATGTATCGGATGCAATCCCTCGCATGGGAATAAAAAAATTCAACTGGTGGAGTGAAGCACTTCATGGTTTGGCAAACAACAGCAACGTCACCGTTTTTCCGGAGCCTATCGGAATGGCCGCTTCTTTCAATGATGATTTGGTCTACAAAATTTTTGATGCCGTATCCGATGAGACCCGCGCAAAATATCAGGAATCGGTGCGAAACGGTCAGGAAAACAGACGCTTCCTTAGCCTTTCGGTTTGGACTCCGAACGTCAATATTTTCAGGGATCCACGATGGGGCCGTGGACAGGAAACGTATGGTGAAGATCCATACCTGACTTCACGGATGGGAGTTTCTGTTGTGAAAGGTTTACAAGGCCCGGAAGATGCTAAATACAAAAAACTATTAGCGTGCGCCAAACATTATGCAGTGCATTCGGGGCCGGAATGGAGCCGTCATGAACTTAATCTCAACAATGTTGATCAGCGTGATTTATGGGAAACGTATTTACCTGCTTTCAAATCATTAGTACAAGATGCGGATGTGCGTCAGGTTATGTGCGCCTATCAACGCCTGGATGATGAACCCTGTTGTAGCAACACGCGCCTTCTTCAAACGATTCTCCGTGACCAATGGGGCTTCAAACACATAGTCGTTTCTGATTGTGGTGCCATCGGTGATTTCTATACAAGTCATAATGTTTCATCCGATGCAACACATGCTGCGGCTCGGGGAGTTCTTGCCGGAACGGATGTGGAATGCCAGTGGAACAATCATAATTACAAGCTATTGCCTTCAGCTGTTGAAAAAGGCTTGATCACCGAAAGTGAAATCGACTTGCGTTTGATGCGGGTATTGATAGGGCGCTTTGATCTGGGCGAAATGGATGATGATGAACTTGTTCCATGGACAAAAATTCCAATGTCGATTGTGAACAACAAAGAGCATCAAAAACTAGCACTGGACATGGCGCGGGAATCGATGACACTGCTTCAAAACAACAATGACATTCTTCCATTAAAAAAATCAATGAAGAAGATCGCGGTGATCGGTCCCAATGCCAATGACAAGCCAATGTTGTGGGGAAATTATAACGGCACCCCTGTGCGAACCATTACCATTTTGGATGGAATCAAAAGTAAACTTCCTGCAAACAAAATTTTGTACGACAAAGGATGCGATCTGGTAGAAAACAAAATAACAGAAAGCTATTTTGCCCATACTTCTTTTGAAGGCAAACCTGGTTTTAAAGCTACGTATTGGAATACTCCGGATCGAACTGGTGATATTGTCATCACCCAGCAGATCACGAACCCCATAAAATTAACAACGGCAGGCCAACATGAATTTGCATCCGGAGTTAAGCTGGTAGGTTTTTCTGCTAAGTACGAAACAGAATTTGTTGCCCTTCACGATGAGGAAATAGTTTTCAAAACGGGTGCTACCGGTCACTTTGAATTATTGGTAAATGGTAAATCAATTCAGCGCTATGATAACTGGCGAACATTGCCTTCGCGTGTTCCTTATAAAGTTGAAGGTGGTAAGAAATATAAGTTTGAAATCCATTTCGGTCAACTCAACAACTGGGCAGCAAACATTGAATTCAATTTTGGAAAAGAAGTGGATGTGGATTACACCGATCTGCTTAAAAAATTGAAAGATGTTGAAGTAGTAGTTTTTGTTGGTGGTCTATCCACACTACTGGAAGGTGAAGAAATGCCCGTATCATATCCGGGATTTAAGGGTGGTGACCGCACTGACATTGAACTACCTGAAGTTCAACGTAACTGCCTGAAAGCACTAAAAGCCGCAGGCAAAAAAGTAATCTTCGTCAATTGCTCGGGTTCAGCAATTGGATTCGGACCTGAAACAAAAAGTGCGGAAGCTATTTTGCAAGCCTGGTACGGTGGTGAATCAGGAGGTCAAGCGGTTGCTGATGTGCTGTTTGGTGATTATAACCCTGCCGGTAAATTGCCCATCACCTTTTACAAAGACACAACCCAACTTGCAGATTTTGAAGACTACTCCATGAAGGGAAGGACGTATCGGTACATGGAAGATCCATTGTTTCAATTCGGGTTTGGTCTTAGTTATACCCAATTTGAAATAGGAAAAGCAACCCTTGATAAAACTAAAATTACGGCAAGCGAACATCTTCAAATTACTATCCCTGTAATAAATACCGGCAAACGTGCAGGTACTGAGATTGTACAGGTCTATATCCGAAAAGCAAATGACGTTGACGGTCCGTTGAAAACATTGAAAGGGTTCAAGAGGGTAAACCTGAACCCCGGTGAAAAGCAAACTGTACGCATCGATCTACCACCAACTGCTTTTGGGTTTTATAATCGCGATGAATTGAAAATGATGACGAGTGCAGGAGAGTATGAAGTTTTGTATGGTAATAGTTCGGACAATAAGGATTTGAAAACAGCAAAGATTAAAATCAACTAATAGATACGTAAAGGATTTAAAAAAGCATTATGCAAAAACGATTTTTTTTCTGGATACTGATAACAAGTTTTTATCTGAGCGGTTGTAACTCAGAAGAGAAGGGGAACTTGTATCCCAATCAATTTCCGCTGGAAGCTGTAAAATTGTTGGACGGTCCCTTCCAACATGCACGCGATCTTAATATTGAAATGTTACTCAAATATGACGTTGATCGGTTGTTGGCACCTTATCGTAAAGAAGCCGGGTTGCCCGCGAAAGCATCCGGCTACGAAAACTGGGAAGGATTGGACGGACACGTTGGAGGACATTATTTGACCGCCATGGCCATGAATTATGCTGCAACGGGGAATGAAGTGTGCAAGCAACGGATGGACTACATGATTACCGAACTAAAAGCGTGTCAGGAAGCTAATGGAAAGAACAATCCGGAGTGGGCTGTCGGGTATGTTGGGGGAGTTCCCAAAAGCGCAGAAATTTGGAGCACATTAAAAGATGGCGAATTCTCGGCATACAAAGCCGCATGGGTTCCCTGGTACAACGTACACAAAATGTATTCAGGATTGCGGGATGCATGGCAGTACACTGGAAATGAAGAAGCGAAAGCAATGTTCCTGAAATTTTGTGATTGGGGAATTCAGATTACTTCATCGCTTACGGATGAACAAATGGAATCGATGCTCGATACAGAACATGGAGGAATGAATGAGGTTTTCGCTGATGCGTATCAACTCACGAAGGATGAAAAATACATAGTTGCAGCAAAACGATTCTCGCATCGTATGCTGCTGGATGCGATGGCCTCACATATCGACAATCTTGATAACAAGCATGCCAACACGCAAGTACCGAAGGCAGTGGGATTTCAACGAATAGCAGCATTGACCGATGATGAGAAGTATGAAAAGGCGGGTGGTTTTTTCTGGGAAACAGTAACCAGCAATCGCACCCTGGCATTTGGTGGAAATAGTCGTAGGGAATTTTTTCCAAGTCAGGCTTCCAGCACTG
>JBGTGG010000363.1:0-17586 GCA_041746855.1 Cyclobacteriaceae bacterium
TCAATGTTGCTATGGTTGTACGGTGCCGGAATGCCTAATGGATGGTAATCAAACAAACGTGGAACAAAAGAACAGATCACAAAATTCTGCGCCTGGAAAGTTTGATGAATCGGTGGAGGCATGTGAATGCGCCCGGTGATCGGTTCGAAATCGTGAATGGAAAAAGTGTACGGCCATAAAAATCCATCCCATCC
Source organism: Cyclobacteriaceae bacterium (assembly GCA_041746855.1). Taxonomy (GTDB): domain Bacteria; phylum Bacteroidota; class Bacteroidia; order Cytophagales; family Cyclobacteriaceae; genus JBGTGG01. The sequence goes on from JBGTGG010000363.1 coordinate 195, forward strand.
TACCAGGTCCATCGGACTGTGTTCATAAATATACTGATGCAGGAATCCTTGTTTTTTTATCTGCACCAAAAATTCCCCTTTGCTGGTGTCGGTAATCAATTCAGTTGGCGGATGAATATCGCGCTCACAGAAAGGGGAATGTTCTTCAAACTGACCAAGTCCGTTGCGATAACGCTTTGGTGTTTCAATTGGAGATGCCGATTCAATAATCAACAGACGCAATGGGCCTTCTTCAAACTCAAATTTGTAAATGGTGGTGCGCGGAATAACGATGTAATCACCTTGTTTAATTTCCAATTTTCCCAAAGGAGAATGTAAAACACCTTTTCCATCATGCACATAAATTACTTCATCGCCTTCGGCATTCTTATAGAAGTAATCCATTTTTCGTTGCTTCGGAGAGCAAATGGAAATTGAACAATCGTTGTTCATCAACATTACTTTGCGTGCATTCAGGTAATCCTCACCTGTAGTGGTAACTTTTGAAGTGTTGAGATGTGTTTGTTTTAAGCTGTAATCCTTAATGATTTTAGGGCCATAGGGAATAGGATCATTCATTCCTTTTATTCGCGTAGGCGGATTAATGTGGTAGAGGTTGGAATAAATTCCGGAGAACCCCAATGAACTTACCAACTCTTCTTTGTACAAACTTCCATCCGGTTGACGAAATTGTGTGTGCCGCTTGGGCGGAATATTTCCTAATCGATGGTAATACATAGTGTTTGGTTTAAGAATTCATAATCAAGTACACTTAGTTCCAATCCCAAGGGTTTTCAAATACTAAATGGGGTATGTTTTTGAAATCATCAATATTGCGCGTAAGAAGTGTTTGTTGCAGCACTTCCATTGGCGCTTGGAATCCCAGCACCTCAAGTCTAGAAATAATGGAATAAGAGAAACCCTCATCTAAAATACCGTCAAGTCGCTGCTCAATTTCTTTATTGAAATTTCCTCCTATATAATCAATCAGGACATTCGAATCGATTAAATACGATGCTGCCATTCTTTTCGAGATTGCTCCAAATTTCTCTGCATTTTATTGGTTAATTCCTTAGAGAGAATTCCTTTGTAATCTGAGGCTTTCTTTTTGCTTCGTGGAGGTGTGTCCAATTCGTCAATAGTGAAGTCAAGAAACCTAGCCAAGCTTTTCAGCAATTCTAAGATTTTGGAATCCTTGTATTTTATTATGACCTCTTTCATCTGTTTGATTCGTTTGAATGCTATATATTGATAGTTTATCAATATTATATCCCATACAAAAAATTGAAGGATTAAGCCACCAACCAAAGTTAAGAAAAAGTTTGTATCCTTAACGTTTACATTTTGAATCCGCAATAGTAACTAATGCTCTAAATTTTATTTGAAAAAGTAAAAAGTATAGGCTCACTATCGGTTTAAAGTTTGGTGTGATCCAGTTCTTCAACCCGGTCAAACAATTTTATGGCCTGCATCAGGATTTCATTGGTTTCATTGAACACCGGATAAAACCCATCATTGCCCCATATCTTCCGGGCAATTTGTGCTTTCACATGAAGTTGAAACAACCGCTTTCTTTCCTTCAATTCCAGTAAGTCTGGCTTTGCATTGTTGCGTTTACCCGTTTCAGCAAGCTGTGAAAGCATGTTATCCGTTACTTCGAATTTTTTGATAAACGCATCAAGCCCCATTGCTTCCAGCTTCTCTTTGTTTTGATCCGCATATTGAAAGGTATATTCCTGAATGGAAATAGAGGTATACAATTCATTCAGGTAATGGCTATTTAACGAGGTGTCGAGAGGAACAAAGTAATCGGGCATAATACCACCGCCACCATATACGGTTCTTCCATTTACGGTTTGATATTTTGTGGAGTCATCGAAATGGATACTGTCGGCATGGAAAAATTCACCATGGTTAAAACGCTTCACAATATCGCGTGCATATTCATCGCCATCCTGATAGGGTTTTTGAATACTTCTTCCGCTGGGTGTATAGTACCGTGAAATTGTTAGCCGCAATTCCGATCCATCACTTAAATCAAATGGTGCCTGCACCAATCCTTTTCCAAAACTCCTTCTTCCCACAATCAATGCGCGATCGTTGTCTTGCAACGCACCCGAAACAATTTCCGAGGCGGAAGCACTTCCTTCGTTTACCAACACAATTAAATCCCCTGTTTCAAATTCGCCTGCGCTGGTAGCAAATTCATTCGTGTTGTATTTTTTGTTTTGTCCTTTCGTGAAAACTATTTTCTGGTTTGCACCCAGGAATTCATCCGCAATAGCAGAAGCTTGTGCCATATACCCACCTGGGTTTCCTTGCAAGTCGAGGATGAGTTTTGTCATGCCCGAATTCTTTAGCTTGGAAAGTGCGTTGCTGAATTCTTCATAGGTTGTGGCAGAAAATCGGTTGATTTTTATATAGCCAATTTCATCGCTTACCATATACGAAACATCCACAGAAAACTGGGGTATTTTATCCCGAATGATAGTAAAATCAATCAGCTCTTCTTTTCCGGGCCTGTAAATTGTGACTTTCACTTTCGAACCCTTTGGGCCTTTTAAAGAAACCATTACATCTTGTGTGGTAATTCCAATCCCGGCCACAACTTCATCATCTACTTTAATGATTTTATCACCCGATTGAATTCCCAACGACTCGGAAGGGCCTCCACTCAGCGGGGAAACCACGACAATAGTATCCTGAAAAATATTGAACTCGATCCCTATCCCTTCAAAATTGCCCCGCAAATCTTCGTTGGCCATAATCCGGTCACGGGCGGGTATGTAGGATGAATGTGGATCCAGTTTGTTTAACAAATATTGAATGGCGCCATCCACCATCTCAGTAGTGACGATCTCATCCACGTATTCGGTATTGATTTGGGTCAGAACTTCTTTGAATTTCTGTACATCCTGGCCCACCTCTTTTGAAGGTTTTGTTGAATTTATATTGGCTCCAATCAACACCCCCCCTGCAATTCCTAAACATAGTACAATTGGGAGTGCAATTTGACTTTTAGTGTTTTCCGACATTCTTCGATTTTTTATCTCTAACGCAACGCGAAAATAATTGTTGGCAGGCAGGAAAACGTATTTATCTGCAAGAAATGTTCCCGAACCAGATTTTCCCGCCAATTTTATAGTGGTTTGTCTATATTTACATTGTCCATGGCTACTTCTATACAAAATCGATTGATTGCTGAGCTCGTAGATGAGAACTATGTTCATGCGTACGTTCTATTCTATTTTGGTATTCATTTTTTTGATTATTCAGAGCATACATTGGCTGAGGTTTGTCGCGAGCGGGGATTAAAAGTTGAACAGGTAGTCCGGGAATTAGAATCACCTACACATTTGGTAGAAACAGATTTGCCGCTGGTCACCTACCCGATTGATTTGATCCTTGAATATTTAAAACACACCCATTTTCTTTTCATCAAACACAAGCTTCCATATATCAAAAAATTGATTGAGGATTTTAAGACGAACCATCCGGTTTTTCAGGCTGTTGATAAAGATTTAAAAGTAGTGTTCCCTCTTTTTGTTGAGGATTTCATTGAACATATCTATGAAGAAGAGGATACACTCTTTACGTATATACGAACACTTGAACGCGCAGTAAAAGGAAAGTACAATCCTTCCCGGTTATTTTTTCTGATGGAGAAAAATTCCATTCAAAAATTTGCTATGGAGCATGAAGCCCACGATGATGAAATGGCTGGAATCCGTAACATCACAAAAGACTATGCAATTGATGCCCAAACACCCTTGCATGTAAAAGTGCTCTATAGTGAGCTAAAGGATTTCGAAAAAAGTTTGATCACGCATGCCCGGATTGAAAACGAAATCCTCCTTCCAAAAGCAATGGCCATTGAAGCTAAAGTGAAGCAGTTTGTTTCTGATAAAATCCGGTTCAACTAGATTTGTTAATTGGTTCCAGGTTTCAAGTTGATTCCGAACTTGTAACATTCAACCTGTAACGCCAACCATAAATAACCAACAACTACGTTGAGAATCCTCGCCATCGATTACGGAAAAAAAAGAACGGGCATTGCAGTCACGGATCCGATGCGCATCATTGCTACTGCATTGGAAACAGTGCCCTCACATGAGTTAATGAAATTTTTACAGGCTTATCTTCAACGGGAACCCGTTACGGAATTTGTGGTGGGATTACCCAAGACACTTTCCAATGAAGACTCCGAAAATGCAGGACGGGTGCGCCAATTTGTTGAGAAGTTAAAACTTGCATTCCCCGAAAAGAAAATCCATTTGGTAGATGAGCGTTTTACCAGCAGTATCGCCCAGCGCGCTATGATCGATGGAGGCATGAAGAAGAAAGACCGAAGGGAAAAAGGGAATGTCGACAAGATCAGTGCAGTTATTATTCTTCAGGATTTTCTTGCCAGCATCCGCTAATCCTGTTTTTCCACTTTGGTAATATCCTTACCTTTGTAACCTTAATTTCTGAAAAATGATCTATCCAATAGTGATGTATGGCGATACGGTGTTGCGCAAAAAGGCAGCGGAGGTTGAAAAAGGCACGGACTTGACGCAATTGATTGACGACATGTTCGAAACCATGCACGGAGCCAGTGGCGTTGGGTTGGCGGCTCCGCAGATTGGAAAAGCAATTCGCTTATTTGTAGTGGATGGCGCTCCCCTGGAGGAAGAACCCGGCATGGCGGATTTTAAAAAGGTGTTTATCAATCCGGAAATTATTGAGGAAACCGGAACGCCCTGGGTCTATGAAGAAGGCTGCTTGAGCATTCCGAATATTCGTGAAAACGTATCTCGCAAGGACAAAGTGTTGCTTCAATATTTCGATGAAAACTGGGAAGAGCACGAAGAAGAGTTCACCGGTATTCAAGCACGGATCATCCAACATGAATACGACCACATCGAAGGGAAATTGTTTATTGATTATCTCACGCCATTAAAAAAGCGATTGTTGAAAGGGAAGCTTGCCGATATTTCAAAAGGGAAAGTGGATACTGATTACCGGATTATTGCTCCACTCAAATAGTTAATTGGTTACAGGTTTTATGTTCCAAGTTTCGGGCAAAACCTGCAACTACCTAACTTGTAACCTGTAACTTGTTAGAAATGAAAATAACCTCTCGATTACCGGATGTAGGTACCAGTATTTTTGCAACCATGTCCGGGATGGCCAATGAATACGGAGCTATCAATCTTTCGCAAGGGTTTCCGGATTTTCCGATCGATAAAAAAATCATTTCATTGGTGCATGAGAAAATGTTGGCAGGATACAATCAGTATGCTCCGATGCCGGGCTTGCCAGCACTTCGCGAAATAATTTCGAAAGTCATTTTTGAAACCTCTCAACATCAGGTCAATCCCGATACAGAAATTACCATAACAGCCGGAGCGACACAAGCCATCTATGCAGCCATTAGTGGACTGATATCAGCGGGTGATGAAGTGATTCTATTTGATCCTTCCTACGACTGCTACAGTCCCGCCATTCGGTTAAACGGAGGAACACCGATTCATATAAACTTAACGTTGCCTGATTTTTCCATTGATTGGGAGGAAGTAAAATCCAAGATCACTTCGCGAACCAAAATGATTATGGTGAACACACCACAAAATCCTAGCGGGGCAGTTTTTACAACAGCAGATTTAAAATCACTAGAAGAAATTGCTGAGATCCACGACTTGATTGTGTTGAGCGATGAAGTGTATGAACGTATTATTTTTGATGACCTGCCGCACCTAAGTGTATTAGGTTCGCCAACGCTGACAAAGAGGAGTATCGCCATCTTTTCGTTTGGAAAAACTTTTCATGCTACCGGATGGAAAGTGGGGTATGCTGTGGCTCCACCTGAGTTGAGCGCAGAAATTCGAAAAACCCATCAGTTTATTACGTTTAGCGTGAATACGGCTGTTCAGGCCGGGCTTGCAGACTATATGAAAAACGCGGAGCACTACACGGGCCTTCATACATTTTTCCAACAGAAACGTGATTTCTTTTTGGAACAAATCAAGGGATCACGGTTTGAAATTCTTCCGTGCCATGGCTCATATTTTCAATTGCTATCCTATGCTTCCATTTCGGATAAGTCTGATCGTGAAATGTCGGAAGAACTTACCAAAAAGCATGGAGTAGCGTCCATCCCGATTTCAGTTTTCTATCAGGATAAATCCGATAATAAAATACTGAGGTTTTGTTTTGCGAAGAGTGAGGAAGTGCTGGAAAAGGCGGGGAGGATTTTGAGGGGGATTTGATTAAAGTTGTGGAGCGTGTTATTTATTTTCACTCTTGCCATTTTTAATAAACTGTTCCTTTATTGATAACCCATCCCCTAAATCATCGAGTAATTTATTTTCATTTCTGCTGGGCATCACCTTATTATAATTGTCCCAGAAGGGAGCATTGTAAACGTAATTTTGGGGATACAATGAAAAATAGTTGGGCTCTAAATTGAGTTTATCGATTTCAGATTTTTCAAAAAAAATTGTATTCACAATAAGTTCACGTCTGATTTTAAAATAGCCATAGTCTTTAGCACTTTGAGAAAGACTGCTCGTAAGCCCACTCTTTGCAAATCCACCCATGAAAATCGTGTCAGCTTGCTCTCTCATGATATAGCTAGGATACATTTCTCCATTGACCTTCTTATATCTGATTATATCTTGAAAAACAAAGTCGCCCTGATTCATTAATTTCACAATTCGGGCAATATCACTTTTACTTTTTTTTGCGTTCTGAATATATCCATATTGAATTTCTAAAATCGAGTAATCATCACCCGATATAAATAATTTTCCATCCGGGATAAACATATCTTTTACTAGATCAGAATCTACCTCCAGACTCCTCTTGGAAGGAAGAATGCTAATTACATATACAATTTCACTATCATACCGTGACACTCTTTCAAGCTTAAAGGTATGCCTACTGATGAAATCGTTATTTAAATTTCCTATAGCAGGATCCAATAATGAATATATATTTTTATAGCTGGCTTGAAACGGTACATCATTGCGGGTATAATCCAATTTCAGAAAGCTTTCCGAAAAAATAAAACGCTGTTCCTCAATTAGTATTTGTTTGTCTCTATTAGAATCATCAACTAAGAAATACTGATTTCTTTTATCATCGCTTCTTCGAACTTCTTTAATAACTGCATGTTGAATGTCCCTTTCTTCATTTTGAATAAACATGGCAGCTTCGACATATCGTAGGTATTTTGCTCTTTCCGTGGGAGGGGTTTCAAAAAAATGTGTTTGTCTAAAGAAAACCTCAGAAACATACTTTTTATTTTCTGGGTTTGATGCAAGTTTTTCTATCGCCAGCGAAACGATTTCGGAGGCATCTATCTTCTCTTTTCTTCCTTCAACTTTCACTTCTTTCAATACAGTCATTTCTTGCTCAAGAAAAATGGTGTATGTAATGTTTGATTTCATCGTGTCTTGTAAAAAATTGACTGGTTTATAGCCAATACAAGATATTTTTATTGTCTTACCAACTGTTTCCTCCTGGACGTGAAGCTCAAATATCCCGTCTAAATTTGAATAGACCCCTGTATTGTGATATACAATATTGGCATAAGGAACGGCCTGACCTGATTCCACATCAACTATTCTGCCCTCAAAAGAAAATTGTGCGGTAGCGGTTAATGAATAGAAAATAAGAAAAAGGATGGCAAAACATTTAAGCTTTTCATGGCAGGATATTTCAAAAGTTTTTAATTTCTCCATCTCAATTCAATTCATGTTAACATTTACGTGGCTTTCTTTACCATGCTTTTACGGACAGAGGGACATTCTAAAGAGTTTAATTTAGCCTGAACTTCTCAAACAATTGTGCTTGGCGCCATCTATAAAAATATTTTTTCATTCCTACGAAAGTCCCAAACTAATTTTCTCTAGAAAGCATTGTTCCACCAAGGTAAAAGTGACAATATAATTTTAAGGATTTGCGCGCGAAAAGCGAGGAGGTGCTGGAAAAGGCTGGGAGAATTTTGAGGGGGATTTGAAAATCTTATTGTAGAAAAAATTATTTCTAAACCTCATTTGACTTTATCAGAATTTCATTCTCAAGCTCGAACGTTAATCTAAAATCAGTTTTTTTAATCTTCTTTAAAATTGGTTTTACTGAATTAATTTGCCCGCTTAGTTTTGCTTGAACGAGTACACCAAGCGTTCCGGTTATTTTTATGCCCAATTGTTCCGCGAATTTCCTACCCTTGAAATCATCTATTATCAACAAGCAATCATTTTGCTCGATTGACAATGCTATTGCACTTGCCTCGCCTTTATCGAGGGAAGCTTCAAGTATTTTTTGATAAGTTTTGTTTACGGGGTGTTCAATTTTAAACCAGCTGGGTAGCGATGAACTAAATTCATCAGCAATTTCTTGTGTTATGGTTATTTTCCCAAAGAGTTGATTCAACAGATTTAACTCCCGAATTTTATCAAGGAGAATCAGGCAGCTCGTGTCAGCTATGATAACCTTTTGCATTCTCTACATCACGCGTAAGGTCAGAAGATGGGTGATTAAAAACAGACACACCGTAACTACCCAGAATTTCCATAAATGATTGCTTCGATAATCCAACAAGTTCTGCTGCTTGACCTAAAGAAAGTTTTCCTCGTTCGTAAAGTCTGGAGGCAAGTGTCATCAGTGCTTCATGATCGTCAAGTTCAACGGAATCCGGTATATTCAGCACAATTGTTTTCACCTTAATTATATTTTTTGGTATTTCTGTTCTATGTGGTAAATCAAAATTACATATTTATTCTCACTCCATCCTTGGGACAAGGGATTCCTTTTGAAAATATGGATGTAAAGAAAGATCTTTCCTTTGTTCAATCCAGTACACCAAACCCAAATTTTCTTTAGAAAAATTGCCCTGCTTTCCGTTTCTTTGCGGTTCGAAATACCACTATGCAAGACTTAAACATCACCGTCATCCAGGCAGACCTTCATTGGCACGATATCGAGGCCAATTTGAACACGTTTGAGGAGAAGATTTGGCAAATTGGCCAATCGAGTGATGTGATTGTGCTACCGGAGATGTTCACCACCGGGTTCACGAGCTCGGCACCTAAATATGCCGAAATGATGAACATGCGCACGTTTAAGTGGATGAAACAGATGGCCGACCAAACCGGGGCCCTCATTTTAGGCAGTTTCATCTGCAACGTACACGACCGCTATTACAACCGGCTTTTGTGGATGGAGCCGGGCGGAAATTTCCGCACATACGATAAACGGCATTTATTCAGAATGTCGAATGAACATAAAACCTTTTCTGCCGGGGAAAGCACCCTGATCGGAACCTGGAAGGGCTGGCGAATTTGTCCGATGATCTGTTACGACCTTCGTTTTCCGGTGTGGAGCCGCAATCGCTGGAACCCGATCAGCCAAAAGCTTGATTACGATCTTTTGATCTATGTGGCCAACTGGCCAATGATCCGAATAAATGCCTGGGACACCTTGTTGCATGCACGCGCCATTGAAAACCTCAGTTATGTAGTAGGTGTAAACCGTGTGGGTGTGGATGGAAATGGAATTGAGTACAATGGAAATTCTGCCATCATCGGACCGAAAGGAGATTCGATCTTTAAAGGCGATGATATGGAAATCAACAAAACCATACAATTAAGTGCCAATTCACTTAACGCTTTCCGCGATCGCTTCCCGGCCTTCATGGATGCTGATGACTTTACGGTTGAAATGGGTGAATTCGAAGAAAACTTAGGCAATTAGATAATTTGAAAATTAGCTGATTTGCGAATGTGCAAATTGCTTATCCCAAATGGTTAAATGTCCAACATCAAAAAACAATTCTATCTAATTTCCGAATCAACACATTATCTAATTATCAAATCAACAAATCGACTAATCAACCAATGTCCAAATCAATCAAGCGCGCTTTAGTTTCCGTATTCTATAAAGACAACCTCGAACCCATTATTGAAACCTTGGGGAAAGCAGGGGTCGAGTTTGTATCAACAGGAGGAACGCAGGCTTTTATTGAAAAACTGGGGTATCCGGTCACGGCTGTAGAAACACTTACTGGATATCCTTCCATTTTTGGTGGTCGGGTGAAGACATTGCATCCTGCCGTTTTTGGTGGCATCCTTTACAGAAGGGAAGATGAGTCGGATGTAAAGCAAGCCGAAGAGTTTAATATCGGCCCCTTGGATATTGTGATTGTGGATTTGTATCCTTTTGAAGAGACCGTTGCCAGCGGAGGAACAGAAGCTGAGATTATTGAGAAAATTGACATCGGAGGAATTGCACTTATTCGTGGTGCCGCCAAAAATTTTGACGATGTGTTGATCGTGTCATCGCGCGATCAATATGCGGAAGCACTTGCACTCCTGCAAAAGGGGAATTGTTCAACCGAACTTAGTGATCGGAAGAAATTCGCAGCGATGGCATTCAATGTCACTTCGCATTACGATACCGCTATTTTCAATTACTTCAACCAAGAATTTGAAATTCCGGTTTTCAAGAAAAGCGTTCAGCAAGCCAAGACCCTTCGCTATGGCGAGAATCCACACCAGCCCGGTACGTACTTTGGAGATTTAGATGATTTGTTTGACCAACTCAATGGAAAAGAACTTTCGTACAACAATTTAGTGGATGTCGATGCGGCCGTGAATTTGGTCAGCGAATTTGACGAGACTGCTTTTGTCATCATCAAGCACACCAATGCCTGCGGAGTGGCCACAGCCGAAACCGTTGCTGAAGCGTACAAAAAAGCGTTCCAGGCCGATACACTTTCTGCGTTTGGCGGAGTGCTGGCCACCAACAGAACCATCGATCTTACGGCAGCCACCGAAATCAACTCGCTTTTCTTTGAAATTTTAATTGCTCCCGCGTACGATGCAGATGCACTGGAGTTATTGAAATCAAAAAAGAACAGGATGCTGTTGGTGCAAAAGAAGCAACTTACAGAAACGCGCCAGTTCAAGAGCATTTTAAACGGTGTGATTGAACAACAGCACGATCTGAAAACCGATCAGAAATCGGATTTGAAAACGGTGACCAAAAAGCAACCAACCGAAAAAGAAATCAGCGCCTTGCTTTTCGCCAGTAAGATTGCCAAGCATACAAAATCCAATACCATCGTATTGGCAGTAGAAGGACAGTTGTTGGCGAGCGGTGTAGGACAAACCTCACGGGTAGATGCGCTTAAGCAAGCAATTGAAAAGGCAAAGTCATTTGATATGAATCTCGAAGGAGCCGCGATGGCTTCGGATGCTTTCTTTCCTTTTCCTGATTGTGTGGAGATTGCCAACAAGGAAGGTATCAAGGCTGTGATTCAACCGGGTGGGTCTGTGAAGGATCAAGATTCGATTGACTTTTGTGATCAACATGACATGGCCATGGTGTTGACAGGCATCCGTCACTTCAAGCATTAGAATCTAAACTGCGCCATTCGATTTTTTAAACCGACACTTCATCGGGTTATTGATCATTAATTGGTAAAATTCTTACATTTTTCACGCGAACATTATTTATTTGGTAAATTGAGTGCAATTTTGCCGGAGTGTTCGATTGAACACTTAACCGACCTAGTGATTTAGAAGCTTTACGTAATACGAATACATGGGATTTTTTGATTTTTTCACCAGTGATATCGCCATTGACCTGGGCACCGCCAACACCCTTATCATCCACAAAGACAAAATCGTAGTTGATGAACCTTCCATCATCGCGATTGATAAGAATTCGAATCGGGTATTGGCCATTGGCCGTGAAGCCATGCAGATGCATGAGAAAACCCACGACAACATCAAGACCATTCGCCCTTTGAAAGAGGGTGTAATAGCCGATTTCCATGCTGCGGAAATGATGATCCGTGGTTTGATCAAAATGATCGACACCGGAAAGCGGTTGTTTCCACCCTCCCACCGAATGGTGATTTGTATTCCTTCCGGGATTACCGAAGTTGAGAAACGTGCCGTCCGCGACTCAGCTGAACATGCCGGAGCAAAAGAAGTGTACATGATCCACGAGCCGATTGCTGCTGCCATCGGTATTGGAATTGACATTGAGCAACCAGTGGGAAACATGATCGTTGATATTGGAGGAGGTACCACAGACATCGCGGTGATTGCCCTTTCGGGAATTGTTTGTGACCAGTCCATTCGTGTGGCGGGTGATACCTTTAATCGAGATATTTTGGATTACATGCGCAGACAGCATAACCTCCTGATTGGCGAACGGTCGGCAGAGCGTGTAAAAATTGAAGTGGGTTCTGCCTTGACGGAATTAGATGATGGACCTGAAGATTATGAAATCCGCGGCCGCGACTTGATGACCGGTATTCCAAAGACGATCAAGATTTCGTATTCAGAAGTTGCCTTTGCGTTGGACAAATCTGTTTCCAAGTTAGAGGAAGCAGTATTGAAAGCGCTTGAAACTTCCCCTCCGGAATTGTCGGCTGATATTTATGAGCGCGGAATTTATCTTACTGGTGGTGGTGCTTTGCTTCGTGGGCTGGATAAACGTCTTGCTTTAAAAACAAAACTTCCCATCCATGTGGCGGAAGATCCATTGCGTGCCGTGGTACGTGGTACCGGTATTGCCCTGAAGAACATTCCTTCTTTCCGTGCGGTACTGATGAGCTAGTCGATGGGGCGGTTATTATTATTTTTATTTCGATACCGCGCATTCTTTGTTTTTTTAACCCTGGAATTTTTTTCCGCCTGGTTAATTGTACAAAACAACCGATATCAATCGGCTTTGTATTTTAATTCCTCCAACTCATTAATCGCCACGCTCAATGGATATTCCAATGGTGTTCGTGATTATTTTGCGTTGGGCGAAATCAATACATCCCTTGCAGATGAGAATGCTCAATTGAGAAATCAGTTGGAACAACAACAACAACGCCTTCGTGTTTTGGAAGGAATGGTGGTAAAGGATTCTGTGTTAGCCAAACGTTTCGATTATATCTCCGCCAGGGTGGTCAACAATTCCGTGGAACGATTTACAAATTTTATTACACTCGATCAGGGAAAAGATGCGGGCATTGAAATCGGGATGGCCGTTATCAACCATGCCGGGGTGGTTGGAAAAGTGAAATCCGTTTCTAAAAATTTTTGTATTGCTACATCGTTACTTAATATCGATGTGATGGTTTCTTCTGAATTAAAAAGATCAGGCCATTTCGGCACCATTCAATGGGGCGGTGTAAATCCGGAAATCGTTGATTTTAAGTACTTGCCACGACATGTCAATCCAACCATCGGGGATACAGTGATATCCTCGGGGTTCAATGCAGTATTTCCGCAAGGAACCCTCATCGGAACCATCGAAGAATTTGAATTGCCGGAAGAAGCATTGTTTTATAATATCAAAGTAAGGCTCGCCCAGGATTTTCGGAAACTATCTTATGTTACGATAATTCGGAGCAAATTAAAACAAGAAATTGACTCATTGGCAGAACCAATTATGGAAGACCTAAAATGACACGACATAGTATCGCAGTTGTAATTTCATTTTTTCTTTTCCTGTTTTTTCAGGTGTTGGTTTTACAGCGCGTGGTGTTGTTCAACACTGCATTTTGTTTATTGTACATTTCATTTTTGCTTTTACTCCCCGTGGAAACCAATCGTCTGGTTCTTTTGTTAGTTGGTTTTATTATTGGTTTTGGGGTGGATCTTTTTTACGAAAGTATGGGACTCCACATGTTTGCGTGTGTATTTATTATGTTTATTAGAAATTCTTGGTTGAACTCAATTACCCCACAAGGTGGATATGATGCCAATGCAATACCAGCATTATCCCTCGGTGGATTGCAATGGTTTCTGGTTTACATCACACCGCTGGTATTTGTGCATCATGCCGTATTATTTTTTATGGAGGCAGGTGGTTTCGGCTACTTTTGGTTTACACTGTTGAAAGTATTTTCTAGCACAATTTTTACAATTATAGCCATCGTCATGGTTCAATATTTATTTCCACATCGGGTGCGCACATGAACGAAGAAAGGGGAAGGATATTACAAATTGTTTTTGTGTTGGTAGGAGTAGCCTTCCTAATAAAATTGTTTTTTGTGCAGGTTGTTGATAGTCGGTATGCAGATATGGCTGACAGCAATGCGATTTTACGTAAAATAGATTATCCCGTAAGGGGATTGATAAAAGACCGCAATGGCAAACTACTCGTTTTCAATACACCCGAGTTCGATTTGCAAGTTGTGTATCGCGAAATAGAGGATTTTGATTCTGCACGATTCTGTGAAGTCTTTTCGCTAACGCGTGAAGAACTCCGTCAAAAATTTGTGGAGCTAAAAAAGAAACGCGAATACTCGCGTGTAAAACCAACCACTTTCCTTACCCAATTGTCGAATCGTGATTTTGCAAAAATCCAAGACAACATGGATCATTTTCCCGGGTTCTTTATCCAGCCGCGATCTACTCGCGCCTATACATCTTCTGCACTGGCAAATGCGTTGGGTTACGTAAGTGAGATTTCGAAAAATAAATTAGATAGCGATACAACAAAAATCTATCGGCAAGGAGACTACATCGGGCAGAGTGGAATAGAATTGTATTATGAAGAATATCTTCGTGGAACACGGGGCGTCCGTTTTGCACTTCGCAATGTTGACGGCATTGAAAAGGGATCTTTTAAAGATGGCGAGTATGACGTTCGTTCAGTTCCTGGTCAGGATTTAGTGACCACCATCGACCTCGACTTGCAAGAGTATGGCGAGATTTTGATGAAAGACAAGTCAGGAAGTATCATCGCCATTGAGCCTTCAACTGGAGAAATTCTCTCCATGGTTTCCGGGCCATCGTATGACCCGACTCTGTTGACAGGAAAAAATTACAGTTCAAACTTCGTATTAATCAGCAGCGACACGAACAAACCATTATTCAACAGGCCCTTGATGGCACAGTACCGTCCGGGCTCCATTTTTAAAATTGCACAAGCGATGACCGCCTTGCAAGAAGGTGTGATCACTGAGCAGACTCGTATTCGATGCAACCGCTCCCTTATAGGTTGCCATGGTGCCCACACCAATGAAGATTTACAGGGGGCGATAACCCATTCCTGTAATCCTTACTTTCGAGATGTATTAAGAAGGATGTTAAATCAGGGAGTGTCCTCAAACACGTTTGATGATACGCGAATCGGGCTTGCGGAGTGGAACAAGCACATCCGTAGTTTTGGTTTTGGCGCTCCGCTGGGGATTGACCTTCCTAATGAAAAAGGAGGACTGGTTCCTAGTCCTGAATATTATGATCGTGCATATGGTGGCCGTCCGTGGAAGTTTTCGAATATCTATTCAATTGCTATTGGTGAAGGTGAGAATTTAGTGGTGCCGTTGCAAATGGCAAACTTTGCAGCCATCATCGCCAACCGCGGACATTATTTTATTCCGCACTTAGTGAAATCCATTGGTGCCAGCGGACAACCATTGCCAAAATATATTGAACGTCATTATACTACGATCGATTCAGCTTATTTTAAAGTTGCTGTTGCTGCAATGGAAGAAGTGGTCCAATCGGGAACAGGACAGTTTCGCGCAAAATTAAAAGACATTATTGTGTGTGGAAAAACGGGCACAGTCCAAAATGATCCACTCCCCGACCATGCTGTTTTTATTGCTTTTGCTCCACGTGATAATCCCAAGATTGCAATTTCTGTTTATGTAGAAGATGCAGGCCAAGGAGCACGCGCAGCTGCGTCTATTGCCAGTTTAATGATAGAAAAATATTTGTTGGGTGGAACGAAGCGCCCGCATATTGAAGAATATGTTTTACGTGGCGAGTTTATATATTGAGAGCTGACAACGCCATATCGAACAAAATGGATTGGGTGACCGTTGCTATTTACCTGGCGCTAATTTTTTTGGGCTGGTTGAATATCTATGCCGTTACCTATGATGCGGATGCCAATCAATCCATTTTTAGTTTAACGCTAAACTCGGGAAGGCAATTGATTTTTATCATTGCTTCTATCGTGATTATTGTAGCCATCCTGATTATCGATATGCGGTTTTATGAAACCTTCGCCTATGTAATCTATGGTGCCTTGATGTTGGTGATGTTGCTCATTCCCTTTATCGGGAAAGAAGTTGGTGGGAACAAAGCCTGGATAGGTATTGGATCGTTTGGCGGGCAACCTTCCGAGTTTGCCAAGTTTGCCACCGCGTTGGTGGTTGCAAAAGTAATTTCGCAAGTAGGCTTCAAACTTGACAACCTAAAAAATCAAGCCATTGTTTTTGGTGTGATTGCCATTCCAATGGTACTCACTCTTTTGCAAAAAGATACGGGCACAGCTTTGGTGTTCACAGTTTTTACACTTGTCTTCTTTCGGGAAGGGATGTCGCCCTTTTTAATTATTGTAGCCATTGCCGCGGCTATTATTTCCATTCTAACATTAGTTGTTGAAAATCAACTTTACCTACACGGTGGCATTTTAGCAATCTTGATCATCGCGATAATAGCGGGGAAGAAAAAATTCAAACGCATTGCTGTTTTGATTGTGGGTGCTTTCCTGGTGATGGCGGTAATTGAAAGTGTTGACTACGTGGTGAACAATGTGTTGGCGCCACACCAACAAAGCCGGATAAAAGTGTTGGTGAATCCGGATTCTGATCCGCTGGGTGCGGGATGGAATGTTACCCAATCGAAAATTGCGATTGGTAGCGGAGGGTTTTCAGGAAAAGGATTTTTAAAAGGAACACAA
This sequence comes from Cyclobacteriaceae bacterium, assembly GCA_041746855.1. Taxonomy (GTDB): domain Bacteria; phylum Bacteroidota; class Bacteroidia; order Cytophagales; family Cyclobacteriaceae; genus JBGTGG01. Next base: position 16,866 of record JBGTGG010000363.1, read on the forward strand.
ACCAAGTTTGATTTTGTGCCCGAGCAAAGTACGGATTTTATATTCTGTACCATTGGCGAAGAACACGGATGGCTGGGAAGTATTTTAGTTGTGACTTTGTTTATTGCCTTGATGCTACGGGTGGTTTTTCTAGCCGAGCGACAGAAGAGCAGGTTTGCGCGGGTGTATGGCTATGGCGTAGCGTGTATTTTCTTTTTTCACTTTGCCGTAAATATCGGCATGACCATCGGACTTTTTCCGGTAATCGGTATTCCCCTTCCTTTCTTGAGTTATGGGGGTTCTTCCTTATGGGGATTTACAATTCTCCTTTTTATCCTACTGAAGTTGGATTCGCACAGGATGCAGGTGTTGGAGCGGGGTTAATTTTTAATTAATCAATTTCTGATTACTGATTTACCTCGAATCACCTTAGAAATTAGGAAATCATCAGATTAGTAATCAATTAAACCGCTTCTCCAATATTTCCATAAACTCATGGAACTCTTCGCTTTCGCGGTCCCACTCTTCGTGGTTGCTTTCCAAATACCGCAAGGCACCGGTTAAATTATCTTGTCGGTCGAGGTCATCAATGGCTTTGCTGAACAATTCGAAGTCGCCATGGAAGAGGACTTTCGTAAACATGAATTTCTGATTGATCGACAGGCTTCCTTTTATATTGGTGATCTTCTGAAAACCATCGACCAATGTTTGGCGTGGAGTTGACTTTAATTGCAGTGAATCG
>JBGTGG010000364.1:0-12622 GCA_041746855.1 Cyclobacteriaceae bacterium
TCAGCCTGCTCGGTTTTGTCTTGCTAAGTGGCGATTTCATGTCATTTTTTGACTTTTTAACATTAGATTTGAGAAAAATTTTAAACCGTTTGCTTTTCAACTCCACTCCAAACCTCTTTAGTTTTGGAACCCGTTAAGCAAAGCGCGGAGCCCAAATTCAAAAGTTATGGTAGAATCAATTTTATCGAGCCAGCAAGCCATTGCGTTGGAAGAACATTATGGAGCCCACAATTACCACCCGCTACCGGTAGTACTCTGTAAAGGTGAAGGGGTTTTTTTATGGGATGTTGAAGGCAAAAAGTATTTCGACTTTCTTTCCGCGTACAGCGCGGTTAATCAAGGACATTGCCATCCGCGGATTATCCATGCGTTAATCAAGCAAGCAAAAGAGTTGACGCTCACCTCAAGGGCATTCTATAATGATAAACTTGGGCTCGCAGAAAAATATGTGTGCGATCTTTTTGGTTATCAAAAAGCATTGTTCATGAACAGTGGTGCAGAAGCCAATGAAACTGCTATTAAGCTTGCTCGGAAATGGGGATACACCAAAAAGGGAATTCCTGAAAACCAGGCCGTGATTGTAGTTGCAAAGAAAAATTTTCACGGACGTACCACAACAATTATTTCAGGATCAACCGACCCGCTTGCCCGCAATGGGTTTGGTCCGTTTATGCCCGGTTTTGAAATTGTTGATTACGATAATGTGGAAGTGTTGGAAAAAGCATTGGCAAACCCCAATGTGTGTGGATTGCTGATTGAACCCATTCAAGGGGAAGCCGGAGTGTATGTTCCTGCAAAAGGATATTTGAAAGCTGCGGAAGAAATATGCCGCACGCGAAATGTTTTGTTGATGATGGATGAAATCCAAACCGGCATTGCCCGTACAGGAAAAATGTTGGCATCCGATCATGAAGATGTAAAGCCTGATTTATTGATTTTAGGTAAAGCATTGTCGGGCGGTGTGTTGCCCGTTTCGGTTGTGTTGGCAGACGATGCCATTATGATGGTGTTGAAACCGGGCGAACATGGTTCCACTTTCGGAGGGAATCCATTGTCGGCTGCAGTGTGTATTGAAGCACTTGAAGTAGTAGTGGATGAGAAACTTGCAGAGAATGCAGAACGCCTGGGAGTAATTTTCCGTGACCGGATGAAAGCCTTAATGGTGAAAACGAATTTAGTAACACACGTCCGCGGGAAAGGATTGTTGAATGCCGTGGTGATTAACGATACACCTGAAAGCAGCACTGCGTGGAACCTCTGCGTGAAATTGGCGAAGGGTGGTTTATTGGCCAAACCCACACACGGAAATATTATTCGTTTTGCGCCACCGCTTGTGATGACCGAAGAACAGATGCACGAATGTTGTGATATTATTGAAAAAACGCTTTTGATTTTTCAACCGAATTAATAACGCGAATCATTCTTAATGGAGCTTCTGAAAAAGATTAGGAGCATGTGTAAAATACAAATCTGGTTACGAGGTTATTTCAATAAGATCAAAAATCCGCGACATTCAAATGAATACGGATGTGATCGCTATCCTATCGGGTATTTGCTTCCTTAGCTTGAAGCCAATATGAGACCTTTTGGAAAATATTGAATTTCCATGTAATTAGTGTGTTCTTTAATCCCTGCCTATGAGAAGAGTTTTTATCATTACCAGCGTTGTTGCTACAGCGCTGCTGTTTTTTTGGTCAACTTATTGGATCAATGCGTTATACGGGTTTGTGATTGTTGTTCCTTTGATTTTATTAGGTGTCTTCGACATTTTTCAAACAAAGCGGGCAATCCGAAGAAATTATCCGCTGGTAGGGAGGTTGCGGTATTTACTGGAATCTATTCGTCCGGAGATCCAACAATACTTTGTTGAGTCTGACACATCCGGAACACCGATCAATCGCGTGGATCGTTCTGTAATTTATCAGCGTGCAAAAAAACAGGTTGACACCACACCTTTCGGAACACAATTGAATGTGTATGCAGAAGGGTATGAGTGGATGAGCCATTCGATGGTGCCACATGATTTTCATACGATGGACCATCACCCAAGAATTACTGTTGGGGGCAAGGATTGTAAGCAACCTTATCCGGCCAGTGTGCTCCATATTTCAGCAATGAGTTTTGGCTCCCTTTCGGGGAATGCAGTGGAGGCGATGAACGCAGGCGCAAAAATTGGTGGGTTTGCACACAACACAGGCGAAGGGGGAATTAGTCCGCACCACACCAAGTATGGAGGTGATTTAATTTGGCAGGTAGGCACAGGGTACTTTGGTGCACGGGATGACAACGGAAATTTTTCAGCGGAAGTATTTAAGAAGAATGCCTTGCGGCCGGAAGTAAAAATGATTGAATTGAAATTGTCGCAAGGGGCAAAGCCGGGACATGGGGGAATTCTTCCCGCAAAGAAGAACACATTGGAGATCGCGGCCATCAGAAGCGTGAAGCCGGGCATCACCATTTTTTCACCTCCGTTTCACAGTGCTTTCAATACTCCAAAAGGACTGATTCTTTTTATCAAACAACTGCGTGATCTTTCGGAAGGAAAGCCAATAGGCTTCAAGTTGTGTGTAGGAAGGAAGAGTGAATTTATTTCCATTTGCAAGGCAATGGTAGAATTGGATATCTATCCCGACTTCATCACCGTGGATGGAGGTGAGGGAGGAACCGGAGCTGCTCCACCAGAATTTTCGAATTTTGTCGGCTCTCCGCTGATGGACGGGCTGGCTTTTGTCGACAACATGCTGATTGGTTTTGGAATTCGCCATCATATTAAAATTGTGGCTTCCGGAAAAATTCTTACAGGCTTTCATATGTACCGTGCTTTCGCTTTGGGTGCAGACTTATGCGCAAGTGCCCGTGCCATGATGATGGCAGTAGGTTGCATTCAAGCATTGCAATGTAATAACAATACATGTCCGGCTGGTGTGGCAACGCAAAACCCAGCGCTGGCAAATGGACTGGTTGTTGAAAACAAAAAGCATAGGATTGCCAACTACCATAAACATACGGTGGAGAGTTTCGTGGAGTTGATGGCTGCTTCTGGAGTTGATCATCCCGATAAATTAAACCGCCATCAAATCATGCGAAGGGTTTTTATGAATGAGGTAAAATCGTTTGAAGAGATTTATCCGTCAATACCGGCAGGCTCCATGCTCAACGGACAAATACCCCATCCGTATGAGCATTCGTATGAATCTGCGAGTGCGGAAAAATTTTAAAGCCGCACAATTGTGCGGCTCTAAAATTTTGGACATCATGGATGCCATAATTATGCATCTCTACGGGTTTTTATTACTTTTGCATAACCCATTAACCGGTGATTCGAAAGTATTTTCCACGCGACAAGAATTACATTCTGGAAAGAGTACAACTTTCCATGCAAGATACGCTGCTCCAGTATTTAGTGGATTATGTGAAAGTTGAGTACCTGCTTCATCAAAATCCGCTTGGGATTATGGACTCGATGGCACAAGGTATTCAGAGTCATGATACCAATGACTTCCGCCACCTCAATGAATTTTATCTTCACCTGATGGGAATTTTCCGGTATTCACATTACTCTGACAATCAACTGGAATTTATTTTTGAACAAAAGGAGGATGCAGAGAAATATCAGGAAGAGTGGGGTGGGGAATTTAAGCGCTGGACCAAGAAGTTTTGCAAAGACAAAAATTTTCTTCGCGCTGTACTCGATTTAACGGTCTTCTATCCGGTGGATAGTCCGGTAGTGATGGTGGACAATCGCATGCAATCTTTTCTCACACAATTCTTTCAGGTAAAGATCCATCCTGAAAAGGGAATCCAACAATTGAGAGTTGCCTAAATTCCTTTGAACAATTCCACGGTTTCTAAATAATGAGGCGTTACCACATTCCATTGTAATCGATCACGAATACTTTGCGCGTAAGGTTCAATAGTATCACTCTCGCCATGTATCGTAAAAGTGATTTTTGGATGCTCCTTAAAATTGCCCATCCATCTAAACAACTCTTCCTTGTCAGCATGTCCTGACAAAGAAGTAATATTCTCCACCTTACAATTCACGGGGACTTTTTCTCCAAATATTTTAATCGTGTCCTCACCATCAACGATTCTTCTTCCTCGTGTGCCCTCTGCCTGATAGCCCGCAATGAGCAAGGTATCGTTTGGATTTTTTAGCCGATGAAAAAGATGGTGCATAATTCTTCCGCCTGTCATCATGCCACTGGCGGAAATGATAATCGCATTCTTTTTAATGTCGTTCAAACTTTTTGAATGTTCGGCAGTGCGAACAAACACCAACATGTTGGTTTCCATTTCATGAGCAAACTCTTTCAAGTTGATGGGTGCTTTATGATAGGATGGATGTTTAAAAAAAAGATACGTGGCAGAGATCGCCATCGGACTATCAATGTAAACCGGGACGTCTGGAATTTTGTCTTCCTTCATTAAATGGTGAAGTGTATTCAGGATTGCTTGTGTTCGACCAACGGAAAAAGCGGGAATCAATAACACTCCTTCACGCTCCATGGCTTCGTTGGCAATGCGAATAAAATCTTCAGTAGGATTATCAACCGGGTTATCTTTGTTACCATATGTTGATTCTATGAATAAGATATCAGCTTGGGTAATGGTAGTGGGTGGATTCATTAATTCTTGCGTGTACCGACCAAGATCACCCGAGAAAACAATTTTTTTTCGCTGGCTTTCACCTTGAATAAAAACTTCAGTAATAGCCGAGCCAAGCAAGTGACCGGCATCGTGAAAGATTAAACTGACAGCATCGTGAATTTTTATTTCTTCTTTATAACCAAATGATCTCATTAATGGAAAAACCTCCAATGCATCTTTTTCAGTATACAGCGGTTTGGGATGATCGTGTTTGGAATATCCTTTTTGTGTCGCATACCGGGCTTCTTCTTCCTGGAGTTTCGCGGAGTCTGTCAGCATAATCTCCATTAAATCGGCTGTTGGGTGAGTGCAATAGATGGGGCCGGAAAAACCTTCCTTTACTAATTTTGGCAGATAGCCGGTGTGATCGATATGCGCATGGCTGATTACAATAGCATCAATAGTAGCGGGATCAATAGGGAACTCTTCCCAATTGCGGCTGCGAACGTCTTTCAATCCTTGAAATAATCCACAATCAAAAAGAAAGCGAAAGCCATTAACCTCAATCAGGAACCGAGAGCCTGTAACCGTGCCAGTGGCGCCCAAAAATTTTGCGAATACATCCATTGAGAAAGCACTTAGTGTTTCCCAACTTACTGAATCCGTCCTTCAATCACTATGACGAATATCAAATGTTTTGAAGTTTTTAAGCAGACCTTTTTCAGAATAAACGTCTGTGACACGCGCATTCGGAGGCCCTGTGAAGCACCAGTGGATAAACTCTTCAACTATTTCTTCCTGGCCTTCTACTTCTGCATACACACTTCCATCTGCTTGGTTCCGAACATAGCCGGTTAATCCAAGGCGATTTGCTTCTTGTTGCGCAGAAGCGCGAAAGAAAACCCCCTGGACTTTGCCTTTTATGAGAATGGAAAAGTTGATCATTCATTTAGAGATTAAGTATTCTTCGCGACTTTGTGCCTCTGCGGTAAATTATAAACCGCAAAGACGCCAAGTCGCAAGGTTGAATAATTACATAATATAATCCGTACTCAAGAACGCAGACTCCCTGTTGCGAATGATCTTACTAATAATCTCTTTGTTCGAATCAATTGCTTTTGTTGAAACAATCGTGCGAATGGAAAATACACGCAGTGCGTCTGCAATAGAAAGCGTTCCTTCTGCTGAATCTTTTCTCCCATTGAATGGAAATGAATCCGGTCCACGTTGGCATTGTGCGTTCAGGTTAATCCTTCCCACTTGGTTTACAAATGCGTCCATCAGTTTTGCGACACGCACCGAATCCGTTCCGAAGATGCTCACTTGTTGTCCGAAGTTAGAGTTGACAACATACTGAATTGCTTCTTCATCTTCATCAAAAGGAACGATCGGAACCAGCGGCCCGAACTGTTCTTCGGAATAAACTTTCATCTTTTCATTCACCGGATAAAGCACAGCCGGATAAAAAAATGAATGGGCACTTTCTCCACCACCTTCATTCATAATGGAAGCGCCATGCTTTTCAGCATCGGCCACAAGATCATTTAGATAATCAACTTTTCCTGGTTCAGGAAGTGGTGTCAATGAAATGCCATCTTCCCACGGCATTCCTGATTTTAATTTTTTAAGAGAGGCATTGTACTTTTCGATAAAGGAGTCCACCAGACTGCGATGGATAAAAAGAATTTTCAATGCGGTACAGCGCTGGCCATTAAACGAAAGTGAACCAGCCAGACATTCAGCAACTGCATTGTCCAGGTCTGCATCAGGAAGTACAATGGCAGGATTCTTCGCATCCAATCCTAAAATCGCTTTCATGCGGTGTGGTTTTGGATGTAATTTTTTCAAATCATTGGCGCCCTTGTTTGTACCGATAAACGCGAACACATCCAGCTTTCCTGTTTCCATTAATGCACCTACGGTTTCCCTTCCTTTTCCATAGATGATGTTAATGACGCCTGGTGGAAAAGATTTTTGAAATGCTTCCAGTAGCGGACGGATCAACAACACACCATATTTTGCTGGTTTAAAAATTACCGCGTTGCCCATGATCAGTGCCGGGATCAACGTAGTAAAGGTTTCGTTCAACGGGTAATTAAAGGGTCCCATACAAAGTGCAACACCTAATGGAACGCGTCTGATCTGCGCCATAAATCCTTGCTCTTCCAACAGCTTCGCTGAATTCCGATCCAGGTCTTTGTATGCATTGATCGTATCGGTGATGTAATCGCAAGTACGGTCAAATTCTTTTTCTGAATCTTTTTTTGGTTTGCCGATTTCCCACATCAATAAGTTCACGACTTCTTCTCTTTTTTCACGCATCAAGTGCAAGAAATTTTCAATGTGATTGATGCGATCGGTCACACTTTTTGTTGGCCAATCGCCATGCCCTAGATCGTATGCCGCAACCGCTGCGTCCAACGCTTCCAGTGATTCTTTTTCGGTAAGCAATGGTGTTTGCCCCAATACTTTTTGTGTGAATGTTTCCCCTTCTTTTATAAAGACCGGGCTCAATACTTCATTTAATTTCCCATCCCAAATACGGAGCTCACCATTGATGAGGTATTCACGTTGTTCCACTACTTCCTGGATTTTAAAAGCTTCAGGGATTTCATTTTCCGTTGGGAAAATAGATGCTAATGTGTTGTTCATTTCTTTAAGGATTGTTTTTTGGGTCTGTGACGATGGCAATTCCTGATGAAGTACCGATGCGGTCAGCACCTGCCTTGATCATTTCGAGCGCCTGGTGATAATTTTTTATTCCTGCGGAGGCTTTTATGCCTACAGATTCAGGTAAATTTTTTCGCATCAACGCGATGTGTTCAACGGTTGCTCCAATGGAAGCAAAGCCTGTGGAGGTTTTTACAAAATCGGCACCAGCGTCTGCACAAATCTTACACGCGCTGATTATTTCTTCATCATTTAAATACGCTGTTTCGATGATTACTTTTAAAAGTTTCTGTGCTTCGTGAACAAGTTTGCCACATTTTACGATTTCAATTTTCTCCCAGCCCATTCCGGTTTTAAAAGAAGAGATATTCCACACCAGGTCAATTTCATCGGCACCATTGTGAAGCGCAAGTTTTATTTCATCAAGCTTTGTTTCAGTCATGTTGTAGCCTAATGGAAATCCGGCAACCGATACCAATTGAACGGAGCTGCTGCCAATTTCCCGCTTCGCACGCTTTACCCAAAAAGGAGGAACACAAACGCCAAACAAATTATATTCTTTTGCCTCCTCAACTAATTGATCGATATCCGACACCGTGAGGGTTGGACTGAGTGTGGTATGTTCGATGTAGGAGTTGAGTTTCACCGGCTCAAGTTACGATGTGTAGGTAAGAATGGCAATCTTGTTGAAGGTATTGAATTTCAATCGTTTGAAATTTTGAAAGTTTAGTTTATTCAGATAGCCATAACTTTGATTTGGATTGAAGAAATTTATTTACTTTCGCCTATAGTTAGCTTCGCCCAACTGTTAGCGTTTACGGCTCGGAAGTTACATCAACAAAAAATTCAAAAATTAATCTGATGAAAAAAATCTTTAGCACACTTGTTACGGTAATGATCATAGGTCAATGCTTTGCTCAAAAGGCAGATCTTAAACTCAACCTCGAAGTAGGAAAAGTGTATAAACAGACCACGGTGTCAAAAGCAAACATTGTTCAGGAATTTGGTGGACAAGAAATGGAGATCTTGATGACAATCAAAGGAGAGATGTCCTATTTGGTAAAAAGTATTGCCGGTAATAATTATGATATGGATGTGGAGTATGATCGGTTGAGTATTATGATGAAAATGCCACAGGGCGAAATGGACTTTAATTCGGATAAGCAAGATGAGGATGATATTTTCTCCACAATTTTAAAAGAGATGTTACATAAGCCCTTTCATGTTACCATGACTAAAAAAGGAAAAGTGTTGGCGGTTAAAAATATTGATGCCTTGTTTGAATCTGTATTTAGTAAGTTTTCCGAAATACCGGAAGCGCAGTTGGCACAAATAAAAGAACAACTCGAAAAGTCATATGGAGAAAGTGGATTCAGGGGCAATATTGAAATGGTGACTTCTATTTTTCCGGACAAACCGGTCGCTATTGGTGATCAGTGGACTATTGAGACCAAGCTGGAATCTGGAATGACCGCGAATGTTACGACTGTTTATAAATATGTTGAGAAAAATTCGAATTACGTTTTGATCAAAGGGGATTCAAAAGTAAAAACGGTCGATTCAGACGAATACATGGAATCGAATGGAATGGAGATGAAACTTGACCTGGTTGGTACAATGGTTTCGGAAGTAAAAATTGATCCTAAAACAGGTTGGATTATCGAGGCAAAAATAAACCAGGAATTGAATGGTGACACGGTAGTAAAACCCAATGCTCAAATACCAGATGGCATGACGATACCAATGGCTATGAAAACTGAATCACTGATTACAAACTAGTGCGGGGTCAGATCGCTATTCAAAAATTTCCCCGAAGCTTGCTTGAACCCCAACGGAGAACAGGATAGGCTCGTACTCAATATAATCTATTTGCTGAAAGGGGATGGACAATCCAAGTTGGACCACTCCTTTTACATTGCGGCCACCCGCCCGCACGGTAACGGCAGGTTCCCAAAAGGAAGTGTTGTATTTTTGAACTGAGCCTTCGCCCGAAATCCAAATGATACGCGAGGCAACACTAAAGTCAAAATGCTCCATCGTAATGCCATACGCGGGTTGGATAAAAAAGCGATTGGTATTTATTTTTGCTTCTATGGGTGTGCTGTTATCACCTATCTGGTATTTGATAGTACCAATACCATACCCACCATATACCTCAAAGCGTTGCGTTGAAGTCAATTTGGTAAAGTAGCCGATGCCCATTTCCCCAAAGGAATGTTTATGCGGGAAGGTGAGCGTGGTGTCATTGTTTTCGAATATTTCAAAACTTCCGTTTGCCATAATGCCGATGTTGTTGGTGATGGCATACGCAAGTTGCGGATCGAAACCGGCTGTGCCAAAGTGTATGGCAGCCTGAAATTCGTTTTTGTTACTGAACAAGGGTGTGTTCACAACATTTGGTACATACAAAGGCTTACAACCATAAAATGTTGTGATTGCGAGAACGGTAATTAGTAAAACTATCCGATTTCTTCTTTTGAAATGAGTTTGCATTATGAAAGATAGGGAAAAATTTATGAATGCAACTCCATTCTCAACAACGGATAGTTTTTTCCCTGATCGTCTTTCTCCGTTCGCTCGAAGGTTTCAAAGCCTAGTTTTTTGTAAAATTCTACAGCGTTTGAATTTTGTTCGTTCACATCCACTTTGTTTACGTGGAGGTTGGTGAAGGCGAAGTTCATTAGTTTTTTGCCCAGTCCCTTCCCTGAATACTCCGGATCAAGAAACAACATTTCTACTTTTCTTTCTGCTACTCCAATAAATCCCACAACCTTATTTTCGTGCAGCAGGCAATACACATCAAAGAGATTGAAATTAATAGTGTGGACAATTGCTTTGATGGAAATAAAATCTTCCGGACTTAAAAAATCATGTGTTGCCAGCACAGACTTTTCCCAAACCGAAAGGAGTTGGTTTCTAAATTTTTCTTCGAAGGGCTTTATTTCAATAGTTGGGTGTTGCATGTCAGTACTGTGATGTGGACCGTTCGCAAATATAATATTCAAAGAACCCCGAAATAAAACATTTGAATTATTTCCTTACCACTAAAAAATAGGGACGCTCAATACTTCTTACTCTTTAAATTATGGAATGCCCTGCCGGACCTGTTCCTACATCTTAGTATGGGGGAATTAAATTCATCGTTATCTAGCAAAGGCTTTCAACTCAATGCTTACCATCAAGTTCATCCAGAAATGAGTAGACCTTATCAAAGTGATTCAACGGCTCCACATGCATACCCTTCAACACAATATGTTCATACGGGTGTGTAAATTTTTTCTGCTCCAATCGCTGCACTAGCTGGTGCGACATATTTGTGGCGGGCCACTGCTCATCCTGATCCGCAGAAAGAATTAATATAGGGCCGTTGATTTTTTCAACTTCAATTTCAGCTTGCGCAACTGCTGCTGTATTTTCCAACATCATTGAAAAGGCGCTAAGCAGATCTCCCTTCAAGGCGGGCCAAATGGTTTTGAACGGAGCAGGCACATACGTTACTTCTTTGTCATAGTACATCCACGAAGATGTATTGGCTGAAATCGTTAGGGCAGGAAAACTGACATGTGAAGTCGACAGGGCAATCACTCCTTTGAAGCAGGAAAACCGACTGGCCAGGTTCAACACTAGTTCTCCTCCTTTTGACGCGCCAATCAAAATAATCCTTGTAGTATCGATTTGTGGCGTTCGCCTCGCAATACTTAAAATAGTATCAGCAATGGCGTTGAGTGAAATGCGGTCAAGCGCGGCTGGTGAATTTTCTGTTTTAAAGTACCCTATCGCGAGCACGGCAAAACCATGTGCCAGTAGTGAATCACGTTTATCCTTCAAGTAAATTCGCTCCCAATCATTTCCGCCATCGCCACCACCAAAGGCAACGATCAAGGGTTGATTGACGCTATCACTCAAATATAAGTGCGTATCCATTTTTCCATGATTATCAGATAACGAAGGTGTGTGTAAACCTAAATAGAAAAAAGTGACTACTAAACAGACCATGGTTAACCCTGCTATTTTCATTTTCATAAAATTTAAAGATTTGAATTTTGATGCTACGTGTTTAACGGACAAGGTTGAACCGAATGATGTAATTTTTACCCGTCACTTACCCGTCATTTGAGGTTGGGATCACGTTAATTTGTTTTGGAACATAAATTTGGTTTGATTTTTAAATTAAGGGAAAAGCATAGGTTGTAATTGCTATTTTTGCGAACATATTGACAATTGTTTTTTATATTCAACTTTAGAATTATTTTTGCCATCAAAACTGTCCTTCAATGAGCGTTCCAGTTCCAGCTAGTAATTCCGACTTATTTTATCAATACTTAGATTCTTTTAAGGGAGAGGTTAAATCTAGGAGTACTGAGGGTTACTATCATGTTAATGTTGTCGCTGAAGCATACAATAAAGGATTTTCTGATGGTAAGAAATCCGGTAAAAGTGAATTCTTAAAACTTATTGTATCAAACGAGATAGAAAAATTTAGCCAGAAAGCGAATCAAATTTATATCCTATCAAAGAATGTAATTTCATTTTTAGAAGAAAGGAAATTTAAGGTAGCAGGATTGTATATTAACCTATCTCCAAAACGTCCAAGTGTTATTATCTCTGTTAGTAATGAATTCCTTAATGACGATTCTTTCGTGGAGATTGCTTACTCCAAAATTTACGAGAATAAGAACATTTTTACAAAATTATTTAATGAGCCTTTAGATATTGGATTCTTGTCAAGTGATAATCTCGATGAGAAGTTGTTAAAGGAAGATGGTTTTGGTTATGTTGAAAAATACTAATCATCAGTGAGTAATAAGAAGTTACACGGAGAAAGGAATAAGGTGCTTTCGAGTGAACTTTTTAATGGGAAGAAGTACTACGATTGGGTAATAACGACCGCATTTTATTCCGCCATTCATTTTGTTGAAGACAAAATTCTACCTTGTGAGGTATCAACAAAGCTTTGTAAAAATATCAGTGAAGTAAAATCTGCTTATAAGATGAAGGGACGTCACTCATCTAGAGAAAGACTTGTATTTGAAAAACTACCACTTGAAATTGCAGCAAAATATAAGTGGTTAGATGATAAATCTCGCTATTCAAGATACACAACTTTCAAGGTGACTAATACGGAGGCCGATAAAGCTCAACAATACCTAAAAGAAATTTACGAAGCCTGTTACGGTAAGGCAAAAATTTAAAGGAGAGTTACATTTTCTACTAATGCCTAATCCCGCACTCTTTGCAGTATTTCATTTTTTTGTAGTGCCGTTTTTTGGGTGGGCGCTTGTGACCGAAGTAGGAAGGATCGGAATATTGCGGCTTCATCATTTCCTTTTCTGCTTTTCGTTTTTGCTTCACTACAAGTTCC